>JAUIHC010000413.1 GCA_030432455.1 Phycisphaerae bacterium
TCGATGATGCCGCGGATCACCTGCGGCATCGTGAGGATCGTCGGCCCCATGTCGAAGGTGAAGCCCCGCTCGTGCAGCACATTCATCTTGCCGCCGAGATGTCGGTTCCGATCGACGATGGTCACGTCGAGTCCGCGGGTGCGGAGTTCGACGGCGGCGGAGAGTCCGGCGAGGCCTCCGCCGATCACGACCACGTTGGTTCGCGTCGATGCCATGTTCTGAGTCGCTCCAGGGATCAGGCCGCGGTGGGCGGCGAATGAGAAACGGATTCGAGCCGGGCGTCGATCGGGAGTCGAGCCTCGGGGGAAGAACGGGTCAGTTCGGGTCGTGGCGACGGGTCGGCGGCGGCGAGCCGCCCCGGCCCCACCATCGCACCAGTCCGCGCAGAAAGTCGAGACTCCTCGGATCGGGCTCGCCGGACGGCGGCCGCAGACGACCGGTTCGCGAGACCACGAGCGGCCGTGTCATCGCCAGCAGTCCCTCGATGCCCTGGCTCGCCCCCCACCCGGCGTCGCCGGTCGCGGGGATCGGGGCCGCGGGATGCGCGGTCGGCACGATGGTGTCGTTGATGGTGACGATCCCGCTTCCGAGCCGCGGGGCGAGACGCTCCGCCCGCTGCGGATCGCGGGTGAAGACCGAGGTCGCCAGATGCTTCCCGCCAACGCGATGCAGTCGAAGGAGGTCGTCCTCGTCGTCGAACACCGCGGTCACGACCAGCGGCCCGAAGTGGTCGCTGAAGAACGCCTCGGCCTCGGTCGGGCAGTCGATGAGGACCTGCGCCCGGACCCGATCGTCGTCGGTCGGCGACTCGCTGGAGATCTGTCGGGCGCCGCGGGCGACCGCATCCGCCACGAGCGACCGGTGGCGATCCGCCGCGGCGTCATCGGCGAGCGACCGCGGCGCGGCCCCGGTCGCGAGCGGCACGATCGCGGCCGCGAAGGCGGACGCGAGCGACCGGGCCACGAGCACCCGACGCGGGGCCATGCAGGTCCGACCGTGGTTGAGGGTGAGCCCCGCCCAGATCGTGCGGGCCGCGAGCACCGGATCGGCGTCGTCGAGCACGATCGCGGAGTCGCATCCGGAGAGTTCGAGCGTGCTCGGCAGGAGTCGCTCGGCGCACGCCTCGGCGACCCGGCGTCCCACGGGCGTGCTGCCGGTGAAGACGACGTGATCGAGGTCGGGCTCTCGAAGGAGTGCCGCCCCGGCCTCGCGGTCGGAGCGTCGGATCTCGAGATCGTCCGCGGAGAGCCCGGCGGCCATCGCCAGTTCGAGCAACCGCCCCTGCGTCCGAGGCGTCCGCTCGCTCGGCTTGACCACGACGCGGTTCCCGCCCATGACGGCCTGCACGAGTTGGACGCCGAGGAGCTGCAGCGGATAGTTCCACGTCGCGATGATGCCGACCCGCCCGAGCGGCGCGCGGTGCACGCGGACGCGATGGCCGATCAACCAGAACGGTCGCCCGGGCAGCGATCGGGAACGCAGGACCTTCCGGGCATGGCGGGCGTGCCAACGGCAGGCCGCGACCAGCGGCATGACATCGCTGACCAGCGTCTCCCATGCGGGCTTGGCGATCTCGGCCTCGGCGAGCGACGCGAGATGATCGGTGTCGGCGGCGACCAGACGGCCGAATCGACGCACCCAGACGGCCCGCTCGGCGATCGGCCGGGATGACGACCGCCCCCGGTCACGCCCGGCACATTCCCCCGGCTGCATCGCCGCGATCGCGGGGCGTCGCGCCTCGTCCAGACCGGGTTGAACGGAGTCGGTGGCAGCGGAGGTCATCGGAAGAGTCGAGTCCGTTCGGAGGGTGCGGGTCCGGTTCGCCAACGGCCGCTCGCCGGATTCGTTACTTTCTACTCTGTTTTTCCGAGGTTCGGGCGCCGCCCACCGCATCCGCGGCCCAAACACACCGAAAGCCGCCTCATGATCGCCACCTCCAGCACGACCAACCACGCGTCCGGCCCCCGCATCGGCATCGTCGGCGCCGGTCCCGGCGGCCTCGCCACCGCCATGCTCCTCGCCCACGCCGGGGCGGAGGTGACCATCCACGAGGCCCAGCCGATCGTCGGTGGTCGCACCCGCCGCATCACGATGGGCGACTTCGCCTTCGACACCGGCCCCACCTTCTTCATGATGCCGTGGGTGCTGGAGGAGATCTTCTCCGCGGTCGGGCGACGCCTGTCGGACCACGCCGACCTCCACCGCCTCGATCCGATGTACCGCCTCCTGATCGGGCGACCCGGCGCCGATCCCCTTCGGATCGACGCCACGCAGGACATCGATCGGATGGCGGCGACCCTTGAGGCGATCGAGCCCGGGGACGGAGTCGCCTTCCGACGATTCATGCGGGACAACCGCCGCAAGCTGGAGCTCATGACGCCGATCCTGCGACGGCCGATCCGGTCGCTGTTCGATCTGGCCACCTGGGACGCGATGAAGGTCGCCCCCACGCTCAAGCCGTGGCAGTCGGTCCACGGGAATCTCTCGACCTACTTCCGGAACGAGCACGTCCGTCTCGCCCTCTCCTTCCAGAGCAAGTATCTGGGCATGAGCCCGTTCGAGTGCCCGGGGCTGTTCTCGATCCTTCCCTTCATCGAATACGAGTACGGCGTCTGGCATCCCCGCGGCGGCTGCAACGCCCTCATGGACGCGATGGCCGAGGTCTTCGTCGAGCTCGGCGGCACGATCCGCACCGCCGACCCGGTTGCGGGCATCGAGTTCGACGGGAAGCGGGCCACCGGCCTGCGGACCGCGAGCGGTCTGCACCGCTACGACGAGGTCGTGGTCAACGCCGACGCGACCTGGGCGATGAAGAACCTCGTCCCCGCCCCGCTCCGCCGCAAGTGGACCGACGCCAGGATCGACTCGAAGAAGTACTCCTGCAGCACCTTCATGCTGTACCTCGGGATCGACGGCGAGGTCGATCTCCCGCACCACACGATCTACACCTCGACCCGGTACGAGGAGAACCTCGCGGACATCGGCGGCGGCCGTCTCACCGAGGACGCCTCGACCTACGTCCACAACCCCTCGCGGATCGACCCGACCCTCGCCCCGAAGAACGCGAGTTCGCTCTATGTGCTCGTCCCGACGCCGAACGACGCGGCCGGGCCGGACTGGAACGACGCGGC
>JAUIHC010000414.1 GCA_030432455.1 Phycisphaerae bacterium
GTGGCGAACGAAGGCCCCCGATCTGCACCGACGGCTGCGGATCGCCCACGCGGAGCGTCCGGTCGGACCGATCCGCCTCGCCCCCGGACGAGCGGTCGCGGCCGGGACGCTCTTCGGGTGACCCCCCGCCGGGCGACCCGGCTCAGTCGCGGGACACGGTCCAGCGGACCGGAACCTCGGCGTCCGCCTCCGCGAACGCCCGGTCGTTGGCCGCGGCCCACGACTCCGGATCGACGGTCGGCCGGCCGATCGACCGGCCGTCGAGGACGATGGGCGCCAGAAGCGGCAACCCTGCGGGCAGATCGTCCAGCGACGCGACGAGATCGCCGACGACCCGCCCCTGCTCGTCGAGCTCGCGATAGACCTGCACCGGCGGTCCCTCGACGACCTCCCATCCGGCCCCCTCGAGCGCCGGCGGCCTCGACCGCTCCGTCCACCACGCCACCGGCTCGCCGGGCAGCACGATCGTCCCCGGCAGCATGACCGCGAGCGTCCCGCGATCGGCATCGGGATCGGCGTCGAGGTCGACGACCGGCATCCGAGCCCGCGTCGTGCCGCCGAGCACGATCCACTGCAGCCCCGCGTAGACCGCCTGCTCGACCGCCCGCCGGGCGTCGGCGGCGATCTCCAGCACCGACTCGGGCATCTCGACCCCCCGCCAGACCTGGTCGAGCGCGGAGGCCGCCGAGGTGACGCCGAGGTCGGCCCGGTCGCGGGCGAGCGGGCGATCGGCCTCCGGCAGTCGCGCGAGTTCCCCGAGCGCGAACGTGATCGCCTGCAGCGTGACGACCTCGGGGATCGACGCCCGCCAGCGGGCGGCGTCGAGATCGTCGGGCGCCGCGCGGACGAGCCCCTCGCCGGCCTTGACCAACGCCATCCAGTGACCGAGCAGCGCGGACCAGGTCCCCAGACTCGCGATCGGATCGATGGTGCGGTCGTCGGGTCGTGCGGCATCACGGTCCGCGTCGAGGGATCGATGGTCGGAGTCGGTGGTCATGCGTCGAGGATACGGCGCCGGTCGCGACGGGAGCATCGGCACGCGGTCTCCGGCTCCGGTACCTTCCCCGCTCCATGAGCGATCGGATCCTGCACGAATGCGGCCTTGCCGTCGTCCGGCTCCTCAAGCCGCTGGACTGGTACCGGGAGGCGCACGGCGACCTCCTGTGGGGTGTCCGACGCCTGTTCCTGCTCATGGAGAAGCAGCACAACCGCGGACAGGACGGGGCCGGGATCGGAACCGTGCGGTTCGACATGCCGCCCGGCGAGCTCTTCATCGACCGGGCCCGCTCGGCGAAGCGGAACCCGATCGAACGGCTGTTCGATCAGGTGATGCGTCCGATCGCGGGCCTCTCCGATGCGAAACTCGACGCCCTCGACGCGGCGGAACTCAAGAAGCGGATGCCCCTCCTCGGCGAACTGATGCTGGGACACCTGCGGTACGGCACCCACGGCGGCCGCTCGACCGACGTCTGCCATCCGTACCTGCGGAAGAACATCGTCGCCAGCCGGAACCTCGCGGTCGCGGGCAACTTCAACCTCACCAACTCGCCACAACTCTTCCGCGAGCTCGTCGACTACGGGCTCGATCCGGTCGGCGAGAGCGACACGCAGGTCGTGCTGGAGAAGATCGGGTACTACCTCGACCGCGAGCACGAGCATCTCGCGGCGACCATGGGCGAGGGGTCGTTCCTGGGTCTGGAGAACCGCGCCCTCGCCGAGCAGATCTCCCGAGACCTCGACCTGATCCGCGTGCTCCGACATGCGAGCGAACGCTTCGACGGCGGATACGTCTTCGCGGGCCTGATCGGCAACGGCGATCTCTTCGTGTGTCGCGACCCCGCGGGCATCCGCCCGGCGTTCATCCATCGCGACGAGTCGGTGGTCGCGGTCGCGAGCGAGCGGGCGGCGCTGGTCACGGCCTTCAACGTCGCCCCCGAGGACATCGAGGAGCTTCCGCCGGCCCACGCCCTCGAAGTCAAGCGGGACGGACGGGTCCGGATCGAGCCGTACATCGAGCCGCTGCCGGAGCGTCAGTGCACCTTCGAGCGGATCTACTTCAGCCGCGGCAACGACCGCGACATCTACCGCGAACGCAAGCAGCTCGGCGCGAACGTCGCCAGTCGCGTGCTCGACCGGATCGATTGGGACATCGAGCACACCGTCTTCGGGTTCATTCCCAACACCGCCGAGACCGCGTTCATGGGTCTCCGCGAGGAGATCGACGCCCTGCTCCGCCGTCGCAACGGTGAGGAGCTCTGGCGACGGATCGAGGGCGGCACCGTCACCCGCGAGGATGTGGATCGCCTGATCCGCACCCGGGCCCGCACGGAGAAGGTCGCCCACAAGGACCAGCGACTCCGCACCTTCATCACGCACGACGGTGCTCGCCGCGATCTCGTCTCGCACGTCTACGACGTGACCCGAGGGAGCGTCGTCCCCGGCGACACGCTCGTCGTGGTGGACGACTCGATCGTGCGCGGCACCACGCTGCGGGAGTCGATCATCACGATGCTCGCGCGGCTGGATCCGAAGCGGATCGTGGTCGTCTCCAGCGCCCCGCCCATCATGTATCCCGACTGCTACGGGATCGACATGAGCCAGCTCGGCCGGTTCATCGCCTTCGAGGCGGCGGTCGCCCTGCTGCACGAACGAGGCGAGGAGTCGCTGCTCGCCGAGGTCGAGGAGGCGTGCCGCGGCCAGGCCGACCTTCCCGACGACCGCATGACCAATCACGTCGCCCGGATCTACGACCGATTCACGCTCGACGAGATCTCGGATCGGATCGCGGGCCTCATCCGCAGTGATCGACTGACCTGGGACGGCGAGATCTCGGTGGTCTACCAGACCGTCGACGGGCTCCGCGATGCGATGCCCGGCCACGCGGGCGACTGGTACTTCACCGGCGAGTACCCGACACCCGGCGGCTACCGCGTGCTCAACACCGCCTACCTGAACTGGCGGAGGCAGGATGAGGGGCGGGCGTACTGAGGGGGGGACCGGGGACCGGGGACCGGGGAGTACTGAGGGATTCTGGTCGTCAATGTCGAACTCCCCTTCCGGCCGCCGCTTCTCCGGCCGATGACCTTCAGATCCCGGGGGGCTGTCCGCGGGCGGAGGGTCGGGG
>JAUIHC010000415.1 GCA_030432455.1 Phycisphaerae bacterium
ATCGCCGTCTTGACGGCGTGGGCGGGGCGGGTGCTTCGGGGCATGGGCGTGACACTCCTTCGGCCCCCCCGGGCGGCCTCTTGTTCGTCGAAAGCCCGAGTCTAGCGATCTGTCTCTCCAACACCAGCGGAGAACGGGCGAGGCGTGAGTGCAGGCCTCGATGGTGTCGCCTGGTGGCGGTTGATGACGTTCGACCTCGTCCCCGAAGTTCCGCATGACCTTCCGGCTTCGGTCGGGATGGGATCTCTGTTGGCGACCCGGTTCGAGGCTCAGCGTCTGTCGTGGGGCCAGCCGGCGGAGCAATCTTCGGGTATTCGTCTTGACGAATATCTTTCAAATGGAATACTGTCGATGTGGCGGATCGAGTTCACCGCTTCCCCATGGAGGCGCTGGCCCACGACATCGACGTGCTCGAAGCGATCGGACTTGGAGCTCGTCTCGGACGGTCGATCGTCTCGCTTTCGATGGAAGGAACCCGGATCATGGCTGAACGCACGCCACGCCCTCGAACCTCGCCCGCGGATCGCGCCTGGCAGGATCTGAAGAAGCGGACCATGACCGCCGAGTCTCGGGCGCGAGTCGATGCGCGGGTTCGCGAGACGCTGGCCACCTTGCCGCTGTCCGAGATTCGGCGGGCGATCGGGCTGACGCAGGTCGAGCTCGCCGAGTCGTTGGAGATCGGTCAGGGAACGGTCTCGAAGCTCGAGCGGCAGTCGGACATGTACATCAGCACCCTCCGCCGCTACGTCGAGGCGCTCGGCGGGAGGCTGCACCTCACCGCGGAGTTCCCCGATGGTCGGACGATCGGCATCGACCGGATCGCAGACGAGGGGGGCTGACCGGGGTGATCGGATCGCGGTAGGGTCGGAGGGCGAGTAGCGGTGAAGTGGTGGGCACCCACCAACCACGCTGTGGTGGCGTGAGGTTCATGGCGAGGGCCAGCTGCTGGCGGGTGTCCTCGATTGCGCCGGTCCTCGACTCCGCGGCAGCATCCAGACCGAGAGGTTGATCGTGGTGATGACGACCGTCGCGATCCGCCGTCGTTCCCCTCCCGATCCACCGGCGATCCACTCCGCGGGCCACGACCCGGCGGTTCCGATCCGTCACTCGGCCACGCGGGTGAAGCCGTCGTCGAGATGCGCCTCGCGGGGCGGGCAGTCGTCAGTGATCTTCTCGAAGGCGACGCCGCCGTCCGCGTCGATCGCCCAGCGGTAGAGGCCGGGGACGCCGGGGCAGACCGCGGCATCGGCGTCGTTCTTGAACTCGATGGTCGTCTCGTCGGCGAACCAGGTGCCGGTCACCGGTCCGCGTCCGCTGTCGGCGGGCGGCACGATCGTGAAGGTCCAGTTCTCGCGGAGCTCCAGCACGAGCCCGTCCACCGAAGACCGCCACGACCCGCAGACCTCCGCCACGGACGCGGCCTCGGCGTGGCGGGGGACCATCGTGCAGCCGGACCCCGGCAAACCGAGGAGGGTGGCGAGGGCCGGAAGGACGAGGCATGTCGGCAGGCGGGTGGGTGAGCTCATCGGTGTCCCTTTCATGAGGTCGGCTCGAGGTCGGTCAGGTGGATGACAGGATGGCCACGGTGAACGCCGTGAAGTCATCGAGTCGGTCGCGGATGATCGAATCGAGGATGGCCCGCTGGATCCGCTGATACTCGTGCACCGCGAGATTCCGGAACCCGACCATCCGCTGCATTCGGTCGCGAAGCTGGGCGTCGATCAGTCCGGCATCGTGGAGCAGGCTGAAGACCTCTCGCGTCTCCTGCGGGATGTCCATCCGAAGCCGGGTCGCGACGAGCATGGCCAGGTCGATGGTGCATTCGCAGGCCCGTATGAGGTTCAGCACCACGGCGTCCTGCCGGGTCTGATCGTCGAGGGCATCGAGACCGCTTGCTGTCTCCTCGCGGATCCGTGCCAGACATCGCTCGATGCTCGCGAGCTTGTTCCGAATGACGTCGCCGGTCATGCCGATCGGTTCCCACGGTGCCGGTCGTCGAAGTCGGCGACGATCTCGCGTCGCCGCTCGTTGAGCCGGGCGTACTCCGAGAGCGTGTGGCAGATGAAGAGATCGCTCTCGAACTCGTTTCCGACCGCAAGCCGCCGCCCGTGGCCGACGATCTGCGTGGCGAAGACGGTGTTGGCGGATCGAAGATCGACCAGATCGACATCTCGGCCGACGGCGACGGCGACGTCCTGGGCCGCGTCGAACAGGCCGACCGGGTCGAGCGGAGGCGTTCCGCCCGGCCGAAGCACGGCGAGATCGAGGTCGCTGTCGGGGCGGAGTCGATCCGCAGCCCCGGAGCCGAAGAGGTGGACCGACTGAATCGACTCGGCGGTTTCCGCGCCCAGGTGACGACCGATCGCGTCGAGCACGAGGTCGGCGAGGCGGTCGTCAGGGGGCAGCGGCATGGTCGCAGTGTAGATCACGGACCGACCGGAACACCCCCGCAGCCAGCCCCCCGCGACCGGCACCCTCAGATACGGCGGCCTGGTGCGGGGGCCGGATAAGAGCCAGTGAAGTCCGACTCGCGACTCCGCGCGATCCCGATCAGGGACAGCCGGGCGTCCAGTTGCCGATTCAGAAGGCCGAGGTCGACGGCGGGGTCCAGCCGTTGGTGGGTGTCCTCAATTGGGTCCCTCAATTGGGTCCCATTGTCCACTATCACGCCTACCCCCCGCACGCACCCCACGCCTTGAGGAACGAGCCGAGGTCCACGCCGTTCACCTCGCCGTCGCCGTTGAAGTCGGCCGAGCAGTCGCCGGTGCAGCTTCCCCACTGGACGAAGAACAGGCCCATGTCCGCGCCGTTGACGACACCGTTCTGGTCGAGGTCGGCGGGGCAGGTGCTTTCGCACTCGTCGGGGATCCCGTTGCCGTTGTCGTCGAGGCTGTCGCCGTCCATGATGTCGCAGACGTCGATCGTGCCGTTGCCGTTGCAGTCGCCGGGGAAGCTCGTGCCGTCGTGGGCGATCGCCTCGATGAAGAAGTTGTGGTATGGCCAGTAGAGGAAGGTGTGCTGGCCGAGGTTCGAGAGGTCCAGCGGTCCATTGATGTCGTAGACCACCCAGGTGGCGTCGTCGGGGTCGTCCTCGTCGAGCAGGATCGGCGAGCCGCCGTACGGT
>JAUIHC010000416.1 GCA_030432455.1 Phycisphaerae bacterium
GCGGTCCCGCACCGAGACGATCACACCGCGATCGAGGAAGAGATCCGCGACGTCGATCGCGCCGTCGAGCGTGCCGCCCCCGTTGAACCGCAGGTCGAGGACGAGGGCCCGGGCGCCGGCCGCGTCGAGCGCGGCGAGGGCCTCCCGCATCTCCTCGATCGACCGCTCGGTGAACTGCGTGAGTCGGACGTAGCCGATGCCACGCTCCGGATCGAGCATGAAGTCCCATCCCGAGCCGTCGCGGCGGACGCCCTTGACCGAGCGGGTCTCGATGCGGCGACGAACGATCTCGATCGTCTCCTCGGTGCCGTCGCGATGGCGGACGACCACGGTCACGGGGGAGCCTTCCTCGCCCATGAGAAGTTCGATGCAGCGCTCGGTGCCGAGTCCGAGCGTGTCGGTGCCGTCGATCGAGAGCACCACGTCGCCCGCGCGGACGCCCGCCTCCAGCGAGGGCGAATCCTCCAGCGGGCTCACGATCCGCAGCCGGTCGGCCTCGAGATCGATCTCCGCACCGATGCCGACGTACGACCCCCGCATCTGCTTGTCGAACTGGTCCTCCATGCGGTGGGGGATCCAGACCGTGTACGGGTCGTCGAGGGTCTCGAGCATCGCGGAGATCGCCGCCTCCTGCATGCGGTCGGGGTCCGCCTCGCCCACGAAGTCCTCGAGCACCATCGCCCGGACATCCACGATCGGGTCGAACCACGAGAGATCGTCGCGGCGGCCGGCGCCGAAGGAGAGGGCGATCTGCACGGCGAGCAGACCGCAGAGCAGCGGAATGCTCCAGCGGCCGAATCGGTTGGTGGGTCGGGGGTGGGGGTGCATGCGGGCTCCGGGGGGCGGCGTCGCTCGATCGAACCGCTGATGATAGGGGCGGCGTCGGGCTGGTACGATCGGTCGTCACACGCGTTCGCGATCGCTGCGAACCGATCTCCTCCCTCCGTGG
The DNA here is from genome assembly GCA_030432455.1 of Phycisphaerae bacterium. GTDB lineage: Bacteria > Planctomycetota > Phycisphaerae > Phycisphaerales > SM1A02. The sequence goes on from JAUIHC010000416.1 coordinate 950, forward strand.
CCCTGCCTGCCCGTCTGTGGTGGGGCCCTCCGTGGTGAACCACCCCCCCGCATGAAGGACGACCGACGCGAAGGCATCGACATCCACGAGGAGGGCGCGATCCTCGTCGCGGTGCTGCTGCCCGACCGGCCGGAGGAGGAGGATCCGCTGGCCGAGCTCGCCTCGCTCGCCGATGCGGCCGACGTCCGGGTGGTCGGACGCCTCATGCAGCAGCGGGATCGTCCTCGGGCCCGGACCTATCTCGGCAAGGGCAAGGTCGAGGAACTCGGGACGATGGTGAAGGCGCTCTCCGCGAAGGTGGTCATCTTCGACAACGACCTCTCGCCGATGCAGATCAAGTCGCTGGAGGAGGACCTGAAGTGCAAGGTCCTCGACCGCAGCGAGCTCATCCTCGACATCTTCGCCAATCGGGCCGCCACCAAGGAGGCCCGGCTCCAGGTCGAGATCGCCCAGCTCGAGTACACGGCCCCTCGTCTGCGGGCGATGTGGAGCCACCTCGGGCAGGTCACCGGCGGGGCCCCGATCGGCGTCGGCACCCGCGGACCGGGCGAGCAGCAGCTGGAGATCGACCGCCGCCTCGTGCAGAGCCGACTCGTCCAGCTGCGGCGAAACCTCGCCGAGGTCCAGTCCCGTCGCACCCGCGAGGTCGCCACCCGTCGTGACGAGCACTTCACGGTCGGACTCGTCGGCTACACCAACGCCGGCAAGAGCACCATGTTCAACCGGCTCACCGAAGGCGGCGCGTTCGAGGCGGACATGCTCTTCGCGACGCTCGGCACGCGGATCGGCGCGTGGAATCTCGGAGGCGGCAACACGGCGCTGCTCTCCGACACCGTCGGCTTCATCCGCGATCTGCCGCACCATCTGGTCGCGAGCTTCCGGGCGACGCTCGAGGAGACGATCTCCGCGCATGTGCTCCTCATCGTGCTCGACGTGAGCGATCCGAACGCGGTGCGGCAGTTCGAGACCGTCACCGAGGTGCTCGACGACATCGGCGCCACGACCCAGCCGCGACTGCTGGTCCTCAACAAGGTCGATCGGCTGCGGGCGTCGGTGCGCGAGGGCCGCACCCCGAGCGGGGTGCTCGAGGCGTGGCAGGAGACCAATCCCGGCGCGATCGTCGCGAGCGCCCGCGACGGCGACGGGCTCGACGATCTCGGATCCGTGGTGCTGGGGCACCTGCGGGGCGAGATGCGGGAGGTGACCCTGACGATTCCGCTGCGGGAGTCGAGGCTGGTCGATCTCGTCGAGAAGCGCACCGAGGTGCTCGATCGCGACTACGGCACGCCCGGCGAGGTGGCGATCCGCGCGAGGATCGGTCGGCGTCAGGTCGAGACCCTGCTCTCCGCGGGTTCGGGATTCCGCATCGACGGTCTGGTCGGTCACGAGGCACTCGCCACCATCTGGCCGGAGCCGGTCCTGCCGACCCCGCCGAGGATCCCGCCGCATCTGGCGCTGCATCCGCGGTAGGGGCTGGGGGAGATTCGAGCGTCGAGATTCCAGAGTCGGGCACGCGCGGTGATTCCGCTCCCCCGTTCCGGGGGAGCTGTCGCCGAAGGCGACCGAGGGGGCACGCCCGGGTCACGGCGACGCGGCCCCGACCATCTCCTGCTCACCTGCTCACCTGCTCACCTGCTCACCGGATCTCGTCGAAGGCGCCTCCATCGCTCGGCTCACCGCGTCGGCCACATCCGCGGGAGGATCGAAGTCCTCTCTCGTCCAGACCCGTCCCCGCCTGACCACCAGCGGGCACCACGCCACGATGCGAGATCGGTCGTAGCGGCGGCCGGTCCAGAGGCCGCGGTCGTCTCGGCCATGGGCGACGCGCTGGCCGACCCGGGGCAGTCGGTCCCAGCGTTCGACGTGACCGCCGAGGAGTGCGAGATCCACGAGCCCGCCGGCCGCGGCGCCGCCACCGGCGAGCACGATGACGTTCTCCAGGCCCGGCGCAAACTGTCGGTACGCGCGGCGAAGGTGTCGTCCGGCGCGCTCGACGAAGGCCGCGGAGGCCAGTGGATCGCCCATCGCCCGGAGTCGGATCCGACCGTCGGGCTCGCCGGTCGGCGCGAGGAGCTCGATCGTGCCCGCATGTCGGTCGTGCTCGTCACGAAGCAGGCAGCGATCCCCCAACCTGGCGGCCAGCAGGAAGTCGCGGGCGTCCTCGGCGGCCG
>JAUIHC010000417.1 GCA_030432455.1 Phycisphaerae bacterium
CGCGATGTTGGTGGGTGTCCCCAACTGGAGGACCACTCGGCCGCGATGTCGGTGGGTGTCCCCAACTGGAGGCCCACTCGGGCGCGATGTCGGTGGGTGTCCCCAACTGGAGGCCCAATCGGCCGCAATGTCGGTGGGTGTCCCCAACTGGAGGCCCACTCGGCCGCGATGTTGGTGGGTGTCCCCGACTGGAGGCCCACTCGGGCGCGATGTCGGTGGGTGTCCCCAACTGGAGGCCCCAACCTGAGGCGGCACACCTGGCCGCCTGCCGCGTCTCGGCCTTTGGTTCTCGGACCATGATTGGTGTCCCCGCTTGACGGACGACCCCAAACCTTCTTTCAATGCCGCCCCCGTCGGCGGTCGATGCGGCCCCTGACGAACGCGTCCACCCCGGTTTCCATCCCTCGGATTGCGGCGGGAACCTCCCCGCCGTCGTCGTGTGCACCCGCAGGAATTCAGGTTTCCCATGGCCAAGAAGGCTCCGTCCAAGAAGAAGACCGGCAAGAAGTCCACGAAGAAGACGACCTCCCGGTCCGCGGTTCCGTCCGCCGCCGGGAAGCAGCTCGTCATCGTGGAGAGCCCCGCCAAGGCCAAGACCATCAACCGCTACCTCGGCCCCGACTTCGTCGTCCAGGCCTCGGTCGGTCACATCCGCGACCTTCCCGGCAAGGCCCCCAAGGGCTCGAAGCAGCCGGTCCCCGGCGTCGATCTCGAGAACGACTTCGAGCCGAGCTATGAGGTCCTCGCCACCAAGAAGAAGACCGTCACCGACCTCAAGAAGGCCGCCAAGGGCGCCAGCCAGATCTGGTTCGCGACCGACCTTGATCGCGAGGGCGAGGCGATCGCGTGGCACCTCGCGAACCTCCTCGGCGTGAAGCCGTCCGAGGCGAAGCGGGTGGTCTTCAACGCCATCACCAAGACCGAGATCGAGCGGGCCTTCGAGAAGCCGCACCCGATCGACGAGTTCAAGGTGAACGCTCAGCAGGCCCGACGGATCCTCGACCGCATCGTCGGCTACCAGGCGTCGCCGCTGCTCTGGAAGAAGGTCGCCCGCGGACTCTCCGCCGGTCGCGTGCAGTCGGTCGCCACCAGACTCATCGTCGAGCGAGAGCGGGAGATCGACGCCTTCGTGCCCGACGAATCGTGGGAGGTCGGCGTGAAGCTCGCCCTCGATCCCGCGACCGCCGCCGAACTCGCCGGCGCGTGGACCGCGTTCTTGGGCGAGACCGACGACAAGGGCAAGGGCCCAACCGTCAAGCGGCAGAACGCGTGGCTGTCCGACCACGCCGCGCTCCGCACCGAACTCGTCGAACTCGGCGGTGAGAAGTTCTCACTCGGCTGCCCCTCCGACGCGATCGCCGATCTCTCCGACCGCGCCGTCGCGGTCGCCGAGGCGGTCGGCATGACCGGCGTGTCGATCGACACCGTCGAGAACGAGGCCGGCAAGGGACCGGCCCGGTTCGTCCGCACCGTCCGCGGCTCGCTCGACCCCGCGACCCGGTACCGCGTCGATTCGATCGAGACGAGCCGCCGGGCGTCCAAGCCGTTCGCGCCGTACATCACGAGCAGCCTGCAGGTCGCGGCGAGCAACGTGCTCGGCTTCGCGACCGACCGCACCATGCGAATCGCCCAGGGTCTCTACGAGGGCGTCAACGTCCCCGGCGAAGGTCAGGTCGGCCTCATCACCTACATGCGTACCGACTCGACGCATCTCTCCGGCGACGCGATCCGCATGGCCCGCGACTACATCAAGGACCGGCACGGCGAGCAGTACCTGCCGGAGAAGCCCCGCTTCTACGGGTCGAGCAACAAGGCGGCGCAGGAGGCCCACGAGGCGATCCGCCCCACCGATCCCGCCCGCACCCCCGACATGCTGAAGGGCGCCCTCAACGAGGAGCAGCTCAAGCTCTACCGCCTCATCTGGAACCGCTTCGTGGCGTGCCAGATGACCGACGCGCAGTGGGACGCGACCACCGTGAAGTTCCGCCGCAGCGACCGCGACACCGGCGCCGTCCTCAAGGCGAACGGCCGCGTGCTCGCCTTCGACGGATGGACCCGGGTCGGCGGCGTCGCGGCGAGCGACGAGCAGGTGCTGCCCACCTTCGCGGAAGGGCAGGAATCGGCACCGTTCTCGATCGAGCCGCGGCAGAAGTTCAGTTCGCCGCCCTCCCGCTACAACGAGGGCTCGCTCGTGAAGAAGCTCGAGGAGGAGGGCATCGGCCGCCCGTCCACCTACGCGTCGATCATCAAGGTCATCCAGGACCGCGGCTACGCGGTGCAGGAGGACAAGCGGTTCTTCGCCACCGATCTCGGCGAGGTCGTCACCGACAAGATGGTCGAGGCGTTTCCGAAGCTCATGAGCATCGGCTACACCCGCGATCTCGAGACGCGGCTCGACGCGATCGAGGAGGAGCATGTCGAGTGGAGGGAGATGCTCCGCGACTTCTACGGCCGCTTCAGCGAGGCCCTCGGTCGCGCCGAGGTCGAACTCCAGCACGCGAAGGCCGAGATCCAGCCCGCGCCCTACGCCTGCCCGAAGTGCGGCGCCCGCACCTGCTACCGCTTCGGCAAGAACGGACGCTTCCTGAGCTGTTCCGCGTATCCCGACTGCGACTACGCCGGCCCGATCGACCGACAGGGTCGTCCGATGCTCCCCGAGATGGTGGACATCAAGTGCCCCGATGACGGCGCGCAGATGATCCTGCGCACGGGTCGCTTCGGAAGGTTCCTGGCGAGCCCGAACTACCCCGACACGAAGTTCGTGCTGAATCTCGACAAGAAGGACTGCCTCAAGTTCCCCGCGGTTCCGCCGATCGTCACCGACATTCCGTGCCCGAAGTGCGAGTCGAAGCCGCTCAACCTGCGCGACGGCAAGCGCGGCCCGTGGCTCGGATGCTCGGGCTTCCCGAAGTGCCGCGGTCGCGAGAGCTTCGCCAAGCTCGACCCGAAGGTGCAGGAACAGCTCGAGAAGGATCTCGCCACGCACCTCAAGGCGAACCCGGTGCCCGCCATCACCCGCATGGACGGCACGCCGATCGCCGAAGGCACCCCGATCGCCGACCTCATCGTGCCCGGCCAGGTGCAGGATCTCCCGATCCACCCGGATGCGGTCGCG
>JAUIHC010000011.1 GCA_030432455.1 Phycisphaerae bacterium
CTTGGCAGCGTGCTGGAGACCCGGCTGCAGATCGAAGGGCAGCTCGAGGACCGCCTCCGGATCCTTCAGGCGATCGCGGACGGTCGCCTCGACCCCTCGAACCTGAGCAACGCGGCGATTCTCTGGGACCGCCTCGGGACGATCTTCGAGACCCTGCCCGGTTCCGTGCAGATCGCGGGACTCGCGCTGCTCGACGCCCTGCCGGACCACGCCCGGATCGATCTGCTGGTCTCGCGGGCGGTCGGGGAGCCCGGCGGCGACCTTCGCACGAGCGACGACGGGCGCCGAGTGATCGACCCGATCACCGCCGATCCGGTCGGCGTGTGGTGGCACGGACTCGCCGCCCAGGAGACGGAGATCCACGAGCTGGCGGTGCTCGCCGCGGCGCTGCCGACCGCGAACTTCCCGATCTCCCCCGGCATCCGTCCGCAGCCCGAAGTCGAGAGCGACGAGCTCGCGCGACTCCGCGGTGCGGGACGCGGGCTCGTCGCCGACGCGTGGTCGAGACTCCGAGCGGTGTCGTCGGAACCCGCGGCCCCGAACGATCCGCTTGTCCCGCCCCGAGCGATCGATCGCACCCGGGAACTCGCCGCGGCCACCGACGAGATCGTCGCGACACTCGCGCTGATCCACGACCTCGTGGCAGATCCGGCGTTGGCCCACATCGTGATGGCCGGCGACCTCGTGCGTTCCGTGGACGACCTTCTCCGCAGCGACGTCGCGGCCGCGATGCTCCGGGATCCAGATCACCGCGATCGGATCACCGCGGCGATCACCGCGGTGCCGCGACCGATCATGCTCGACGCGGGGGCCGCGGCCCGAGCCGATCTCCAGCTCTTCGCGACTCATCACGCTCGTCGGTGGCCGACCGAACCACGAACGCGGCTCCTCGAACGCGTGCGGAACATGTCTCCGGATCGCGCGTATGCGATCCTCGCCGAGGCGAGGAATCTTCGAGTGGTCTCCCGGGAAGGTGAGGACGACTCCCCGCCGACCCCGCTGACCCCGTGGGCGGAACCGGACGACGACGCGACGGGCTACCGCCCCCTCCGGCTGCTGGCGAGTCTCGAAGGCATGCACGGGCGGGACCGCGTGCTCACTCGGCTCGAGCCCGAGCTGCACGCCGAGCATCCCAATCGCGTCATCGCCGCCTTCGCCGAGGCCGCACGCGAGACCTCCATCGCGATGCCGGTACTCGACTCGATCGTGATCCCCGATCGCCATCCACTCGAACTGCAGGCGATGGAGACGCTCAATCTCATCGCCGGACTCGATCGACTGGTCCGCGAGATGGGACGAGCAGACCCGCCTGCCACGGCCCGATAACCCGGCCGGGCGGCGACCGGACGGCCTCTGCCGCGGACAGGCCCTCATCGCGGCCCCGCCGGGCGTGGTCACACCCGAATTTCCGCACCGATTCCCTGATCCTCGCCTTCCGCCTGATCCAATGATCCCCTCGGACGGCGCACTCCGGCCGCCGTCCGACTCCGGGGCGGCATCGGGCCGTTCCCACCGTGCACCGATTCGACGACCACCCCACGACGGCAGCACCGTCGCGGAGATCGTCGGGTCCCACCAATCTCAGGCCATCGGACTTCAGGCCATCGGAGCAGCGACGTCATGAGCGAACTTCACCCGACCCACGCCACCGCCGGAGCGGATCATCCACGACCCGACGAACGATCACGCGCTCCGATGGACGGGATCACCCAGCGGATCGCAGACCTTTCCGACGATGCGTTCGACTTCGACCCGACGCACCCCGTGCTCGTGTCGATCCGCTGGAAGGACGCGGAGAGTCAGGGCGGGCCGACCTGGGAGGACACCGACGAGATGCTGGAGTTCGCGCGACGCCCGCTGACCATCGTGCTCACCGTGGGCGTGCTGCTTCACATGGATGCCGAGCAGGTCGCGGTCACCGATACGGTCGCCGCGGACCAGATGGGCGGCGTCACCAAGATTCCGCGGGGGTGGATCGAACGCATCGAGGTGCTCGGACCGGCCTCGCCCAACGGACTCGGGGCATCGATGCCTCAGTCGGCGACTCCGCGGGACGACCGCGGGGCGGAGCCGGCGCGACGCGTCGGATAGGCGACCATCACGCCGGACATCGAGCGGCCGAATCTCCCTGCGGTTCCTGAACAGACACACGCCCCGGCCGTGACGGCCGGGGCGTGTGGGTTGATGCGGATGAGAGGGCTCGAACCTCCACGGGATTTTACTCCCACTAGAACCTGAATCTAGCGCGTCTGCCAATTCCGCCACATCCGCGAGCGGTCGCGACGGAGACGATCGCCTCGGTCGCGAGCCCCAAAGCGTATCCGATTCCCCCCAACGGTCAACCGATCCGGCGTCCACCATCCTCGCGAGCCGAGGAACGATCCACGCCTCCCCGCCACCACCCGGTCTGGCCGCCCGTGGCGTGGTCCGCCCCCCCCCGGCGGCACCGATCCGCGACGCGTCAGCACCACAAGACGACTCCCCCGCCATCGGGCGAGGGAGTCGTACCGGGACCGTGAAGGAGCGCACGGCCCTCTGAACGTTCGACGGCGGGCCTCCGCGGGACGCGGTGGCGAACCGGCGGACCGCCCGACCGTCAGGACTCTCAGGACGCCGGGGCGGCGGGAGCGGTCGGAGCGGGCGCGCCGAGGTGCTTCTCGAGCACCTTGATCCTGATCTCCTTGAAGAGATCGGGGTTCTCGCGGAGGAACTGCTTGGCGTTCTCGCGGCCCTGACCAAGGCGCACATCCCCGTAGCTGAACCACGCACCGGCCTTCTGCGCGACGCCGTCGTTGATCGCCAGGTCGAGCAGGTCGCCGGTGGCGCTGATGCCCTCGTCGAACATGATGTCGAACTCGGTCTGACGGAACGGCGGGGCCACCTTGTTCTTGACGATCTTCGCCCGCACGCGGTTGCCGACGTTGTTCTCGCCGTCCTTGATCGCCCCGATGCGGCGGATGTCCACGCGGACCGAGGAGTAGAACTTGAGCGCCCGACCGCCGGTGGTCGTCTCGGGGCTGCCGAACATGACGCCGATCTTCTCGCGAAGCTGGTTGATGAAGATGACGATGCAGTCGCTCTTGGCGATGGCGCCGGTGAGCTTGCGAAGCGCCTGGCTCATGAGACGAGCCTGCAGACCGACATGCGAATCGCCCATCTCGCCCTCGATCTCGGCCCGCGGAATGAGGGCCGCGACCGAGTCCACGACGATGACATCCACCGCGTTGGACCGCACGAGCAGCTCGCAGATCTCCAGCGCCTGCTCACCGGTGTCGGGCTGACTGACGAGCATCTCGTCGATGTCCACGCCGAGCTTGCGGGCCCAGCTCGGGTCGAGCGCGTGCTCCGCGTCGATGAACGCCGCGACGCCGCCATCCTTCTGGATGTTCGCCGCGACGGTCAGCGCCAGGGTCGTCTTGCCCGAACTCTCCGGTCCGAAGATCTCGACGACGCGTCCCTTGGGAAGCCCGCGACCGCCGAGGGCGAGATCGAGGCTGATCGCACCGGTCGAGACGCACGGGATGCCCGCGAGCCGGTCGCCGTCGAGCTTCATGATCGAGCCCTTGCCGTACGCCTTCTCGATCTGGCCGAGGGCGCGGTCGAGGGCCTGACGGCGACCGGGATCGATCTCCGGCTTCGAGGACTTCGTCGGCGACGGCGAATCGGACTTCGCCTCGACCGCGGCGGCCGCCTTGCCGCCTCGGGTCTTGCCGGTGGTGTTCGTGGTCTCGTCGGTGGGGTCGAGGGTCGCCTTGGCCATGGTGGGATCGCCTTCCGTTGCGATGTGGGGGATGGATCTGGAATCGAGTCGAGAACGGGAATCGGTCGTGGGTCGCCGGTCGGAGGCCGATTCGGACGCACCGGCGTCATCCGAATCCGGAGGGTCGGTCGGGTCGAGGATCATTCGATCTGGCTCCGCTGACGTGCAGCCAGCTCGCCGACCACCGCGGCCGGATCGTAGTGCCCGCACGACGCCTCCCCCGAGAACCGGCCCTTTCTCCAGATCGCCGCCTTTCGGCTGAGGACCGATCGGACCCCGCCCCCCGGTCGAGGGCGGACATCCGATGCTGAACATGCTGGTGACGGGGTTGGCATGCGGAGAGGACACGGCGGGCACCGAACGCTGACCGAACATCATCGGAGAATCCGATGAAATCCGTTCGGCTTTTGTTCGGAACGCAGCATCCCCACCGACGGGGCCCCTGTCAAGCCCCCCGGCAAGGCCCCCGGACCGCGGCACGCCCCGGCCGGCTCTCGGTCGCTCAGTAGTTCGGGGTCGGCGGCCGGTACTTCGAGAGGTCGGCGGACTTGAACCACTCGATGGTCCGCTGGAGGCCGTCCCGCAGCGCGATCCTCGGCTGCCAGCCGAGCCGGTCCTTCGCCAGGGTGATGTCGGGCTTCCGCTGAAGCGGGTCGTCCGCGGGCAGCGGCCGAGCCTGGACGATCGACGATCCCCCACCCACGATGTCCACGACCAGTTCCGCCAGCTCGCGGATGGCGAACTCGCCGGGGTTGCCGATGTTCACCGGCCCGTGGAAGTCGTCGGGCCCGTTCATCATCGAGATGAACGCATCGATGAGATCGTCGCAGTAGCAGAACGATCGCGTCTGCGACCCGTCGCCGTAGAGCGTGATCGGCTCGCCGGTGATCGCCTGCCGGATGAAGTTGCTCACCACTCGCCCGTCGTAGGGGTGCATGCGCGGGCCGTAGGTGTTGAAGATGCGGACGACCCGGACATCCACGCCGTTCTGACGGTGATAGTCGAACATGAGCGTCTCGGCCGCCCGCTTGCCCTCGTCGTAGCACGCCCGGATGCCGATCGGATTCACGCTGCCCCGATAGGACTCGGGCTGCGGATGCACCTCCGGATCGCCGTAGACCTCGCTCGTCGAGGCGTGCATGATCCGGGCCCGCACCCGCTTGGCGAGCCCGAGCATGTTGATCGCCCCCATCACCGACGTCTTCATCGTCTTGATCGGGTTGTACTGGTAGTGCCCGGGCGCCGCGGGGCAGGCGAGGTTGTAGATCTGATCGACCTCGGCGAGGTACGGGTCGGTGACGTCGTGCCGGACGAACTCGAAGTTCGGTCGCCCCAGAAGGTGGGCGATGTTCGACTTCTGACTCGTGAAGAGGTTGTCGAGGCAGATGACGTCGTGGCCCTGGGCGACCAGCCGATCGCAGAGGTGCGATCCGAGGAACCCGGCGCCGCCGGTGACGAGGATCCGAAGAGGGGTCGAGCCCATGGGTGCGTCGCTCCTGAAGCCCGGACACGCCGGGAGGACCGCTACCGTATCGACCCGACGGCGCCCTCGGCCCCGCGTTTCCCCGATTCCACCCATTCCCGGACCGCCCATGGCTCCGACACGTCGAGCGATCGGCTTCATGACCGGCACCAGTCTCGACGGTCTCGACGCCGCGATGGTCACGACCCGCGGAACCGGACTCGATCTGCGCGTTGACGCGATCGACCTCGCATCGGCGCCGTTCGGCCGCGAGATCGACCCGCTCCGTCGCTTCGCCGCCGGCGAACCGCTCACCGCCGCCGAGATCGCGACGATTGCCGCGGACCTCGGCCGCCGACACGCTGACCTGATCCGCACGCACTGGCCGGATCTCGCGCCCGACCTCGTGGTCCTGCACGGCCAGACGGTCACGCATCGGCCCCCGGTCTCGTGGCAGCTCGTCGATCCGTGGCCGGTCGCGGCCGCCGTGTCCTGCCCGATCGTCTGCGATCTTCGACACGCCGACCTGATCGCGGGTGGACGCGGAGCGCCGATCACGCCGCGGGCGGACGCGATCCTCTACCGCCATCGCCGACGCGCCGACGACACCACGGTGGTCGTGAATCTCGGCGGCTTCGTGAACGCCACGCTTCTTCCGGGCGATCGGGTGGACGAGGCGGTCGGCTTCGACTGCTGCCCCTGCAACCACCTGCTCGATGCCGCGAGCCGCGCGGTCCTGGGGACGCCGTTCGATGCCGACGGCGCCGTCTCCGCCGCCGGCACCGTCGACCCCGCGGCCGCCGATGCCCTGCGGAGGACGATCTCGACGCTCGCCCGCGACGGACGAAGCGGCGGCGACGGCGACGAGCATCGAGTCGATGCGGTCGCGCTCGCTCGGGAGGCCGCGACCTCCGGCCGAACCGCCGACGGATTCGCGACGATCTGCGAGGCGATCGCCCTCGCGACCATCGAATTCGTCGCCGAACGCTGCGAGCCGACGGGACGGCCCACTCCCGGGCGATGGATCCTCGCGGGCGGCGGGACCCGCAATCGGGGCCTGATCGACCGGCTCACCCACGCCATCCACGCCCGCTGGCCCGCCTGTCCGGTCGAGTCCGGACTCGACGGCGAGGTGCCCCCAGAAGGACGGGAGGCCGCGGCGATGGCGGTCCTCGGTCTGCTGGCCCTCGACGGCGTTCCCGTGACGACCATTCCGTCAACTGGACGAGATTCCGAGATTCCCGCCGACGGGCTCTGGATCCGGAGCCCGATCTCGGCGAACCTGCCCCGACCGGCCGGTCTTCACTCGATCTGAACGGGATCTTCATGCTCGCCAAGCCTCGTCAGCCCCGCGATGCGGACACTTCGGTCCCAAAGAGTCCGACCGGCGTCGCCTCGCCAAGCACAGGGAGCGCCTCCGGTGGATCCGGAGCCCTGTTCATGCCCGAGGTCCTGATCGTCGAGGATGAGCCCGAAATCGCCGAGCTCGTCGAGTTCCATCTCGGACGGGAAGGCCTGCCCTCCAGCATCATCCACTCCGGCCGTCAGGCATTGGAGCGGATCAAGCGGGAGCGTCCGGATCTGGTGATTCTCGATCTGATGCTGCCGGATCTCGATGGCTTCGAAGTCTGCCGCCGGCTCAAGTCCGAGCCCGAGACCCGGAAGATCCCGGTGATCATGGTCACCGCGAAGAGCGACGATGCCGACGTCGTCACCGGCATCGAACTCGGTGCCGATGACTACATCGTGAAGCCGTTCAGCCCCAAGGTGCTCGTCGCCCGGGTGAAGAACGCGCTCCGACGAACGCTCGGCGAGGACCTCGGCGCTCAGGACGCCAGCGCCCGCCTTTCGCTCGCCGACGGACGGCTCGTGGTCGATCCCGAGCGACACCAGGTGACGATCGACGGCCAGGCGATCGATCTCACGCTGACCGAGTTCACGCTCCTCCGGTTCCTGGCCGCCCGCCCCGGATTCGTCCGCACCCGCGATCAGATCATCGCGGCGGTGCACGGCCGATCGACCGTGCTCTCCAGCCGGACCGTCGATGTCCACGTCACCGCGATCCGTCGCAAACTCCGTGATCTCGCCGGATGCGTCGAGACCGTGCGGGGCGTCGGGTACCGATTCGCGGACCCAAGCGCCGCCGTGGCATGATGCCTGAATGACGGTCGCCTCCCCGGGACCCTTTCGCCTCACCGGTCCCCTGCTCGTCGGGGTCGCGGTCGCATTGATTGTCGGAGGCATCGACCTCCTCGGCATCCGCGCCGCCGAGGACGCCCGCCGCACCCGCCAGACGATGCTCGCACAGGCGGTCGCGTCGGAGTTCGGCGACTTGGAGTCGATCACGCCGGTGGCGATCGCGCGACTGGAATCACTCTCGGGCGCGACGATCGTCGCGCGCGGCGACGGTCGCACCATCACCGCCGACGGCACGATCGCGTCGGGCCGCCCGCACGCGGGTGTGCCGATTCCGGTGGCGCCGAGTTGGCGGCTGGAGGCGACGCTCCCTGCGAACGTCGGCGATCCCACGCTCGGCACGCTGCTGGATGCGGTGCTCGCGGGCGGCGTCGCGGGCGGCGTCACGGCGCTCGTGCGACGCCGCGTCCGTCGAGACGCACGCCGGCTGCAACACGACCTCGAAGGTCTGCTCCGACTGGAATCGACCGCGTCCGCGGACGCGAAGCGACGCGTGTCGGTGCCGGACTCCGCGCTGCTGGCATCGGTGGCGCGTCCGCTCAACGACCTGCTCGCGCAGATCGGGAATCGACTTTCGGGGACCGAGTCGGCCCGCGGCCGCCAGAGCCTCGTCATCGAGTCGATGGCATCCGGCGTGCTGGTGCTCGATGCCGACGGCGTGGTGGACACCATGAATCCCGCGGCGAGACGACTCTTCGATGTCGCGATGGTCGCCCCTCGCGGACGGCGACTCGCCGAGGTCGTGCGCGAAAGCGACCTGCATCAGATGGTGGCCCGCGCGATCGAGACCGGGAAGCCGCAGCGCCAGGTCTTCCGCTCGGCCCAGTCCTCGCCGGATCGCCAGCGTGAACTCGCCACCGCGGTCGCGCCGATCGTCGATCGCCGCGCCGCCAGCGGTCCGCCCTCGATCGGCGGCGTGGTGGTGCTCGTCGAGGACGCGACCTACCTTCGACGACTGGAACGCGCCCGCACCGAGTTCGTCGGCAACGTCAGCCATGAACTCCGCACGCCGATCACGAACCTGCTCGGCTACATCGAGACCGCGATGGAACTCGGGCCCGACGAACACGACACGCGCCGGAAGTTCCTCGGCGTGGTGCAGCGGAACGCGGAACGACTGGCGACGATCATCGAGGACCTCCTGTCGCTCGCGTCGCTCGAAGCTCCGGGGCGACGGCTCGATCGCGATCCCGTCCGCGTCCGCCCACTTCTCGAGCGGATTGCGGAACGCCACCGGGTGGCCCTCGGCGACGACCGCCGGACGCTCGACATCACCTGCGAGCCGGAACTCGAGGTTCAGGGCGTCGCGACTCTGCTGGAACAGGCGATCGAGAATCTCGTCAGCAACGCCCTCCGATACGGCAGCCCGACCGGACGCGTGCGACTCGAGGCCGAGTCGGAGCCGCAGGTCGGGGTGCGGATCGCGGTCGCGGACGACGGCCCGGGCATTCCCCCCCGGCATCTTCCCCGCATCTTCGAGCGGTTCTACCGCGTGGACACCGCCCGCAGCCGTCAGGAAGGCGGCACCGGCCTCGGGCTCGCGATCGTGAAGCACATCGCCGCCGCCCATGCCGGCACCGTCGAGGTCGAGAGCGTGGTCGGGATCGGCACCCGATTCACCATCCGGATCCCGGATCGGGACGACTCGGCCGAGGTCGATCCGCTGGTGCAGACGACGGAATCGACAAGTCGTCCACAGTTTCTCCCGGATGGACCGAGTTCGGGACACTCCTGAACCCCGTCTGAACATCCTGACCGGCATCGACGGGTAGTCTTCGCGTCGTCCCGGTCATCCCCTCTCCCCGGAACAGTTCATGCGCCTCCGACCTCGGCCCACCCGACGCCCGCTCGCCGGCTCGCTCATCGCCCTCGCACTGGTCGCTCTCACCGGCACGATCTCGGCGGCGTCCTCCGATGCACACTCGCAGGATCTGCGCCGTCTTCGCGGTTCGATCGCGATCGACGGGTCTTCGACCGTCTATCCGATCACCGAAGCGATCGCGGAGGCCTTCAAGAAGGAAGCCGCCAACGTCAACATCACCGTCGGCGTCTCGGGCACCGGTGGCGGATTCAAGCGGTTCGCCGCGAACGAGACCGACGTGTCGGATGCGTCGCGGCCGATCAAGCCGTCGGAATCCGCCTTGTGCGGCGAGAGCGGCGTCGGCTACCTCGAACTGCCCGTCGCGTACGACGGCCTCACGATGGTCGTCAGCCGTTCGAACGACTGGATCGATCACCTCACGGTGGACGAACTCAAGAAGATCTTCCTGACCACCGACCCCGCCACGACCTGGCAGGACGTCCGCGACTCGTGGCCCGCCACGCCGCTGAAGATCTACTCCCCGGGCACCGATTCCGGCACCTTCGACTACTTCAAGGAGGTCGTCGCCGGCAAGGACGGCACGATCCGCAGCGACATGAGCGTGTCCGAGGATGACAACGTCCTCGTCCGCGGCGTCGCGGGCGACGCGGGGTCGATTGGATTCTTCGGCGTGGCCTACTACCTCGCCAACAAGGACAGCGTCCGCGCCGTGCCGATCATGAACAAGGACGGCAAGGCGATCTCCCCGACCGCCGAGACGATCGAGGACGGCTCATACAACCCGTTCAGCCGCCCGCTGTTCATCTATGTGAAGACCAAGTCGAGCCGGAAGCCGCACGTGAAGGCGTTCATCGAGTTCTATCTCGACCGCGCCCCCGCCGCCGCGGCCGAGGTCGGCTACGTCGGTCTACCTGCGGACCTCTACGACCGCGCCCGCCAGACCTTCAAGGACCGCCGCGAAGGTTCGCGGTACGTCGATGATTCCGGCGAGACCCGTCACGGCTCGCTTCGCGACGTGTATCGCTGACCGATCCCCCGCCACCCCGGCCTCGACTGAGTCGGGGCTCTGGAGACCGGCATGACCGCCGCCCCCCACGACGCCGCCGGCGAGTTGTTCGAACTCGCGAATCGCGGGCGATCGCGCAGCCGTCATGTGCGGGACGGCGGCGAGGCGGTGGTGAAGGTCGTGCTCGCGGGATGCGCCGGCTTCTCGGTGCTGATCACCGCGCTGATCATCGGAATTCTCGCCTACGAGGCCGTCCGCTTCTTCATGGACGTCTCGGTGGTCGAGTTCCTGACTGGCACCGAGTGGAGCCCGCTGCTCGGCGAGGAGAAGCGGTTCGGCGTGTGGCCGCTGGTCGCGGGCACGCTGCTGGTGACGCTGGTCGCCGCGATCTTCGCGCTACCGACCGGGCTCGTGACCGCCGTCTTCCTCAGCGAGTACGCCCCGTCGTGGCTGCGGGCGATCCTCAAGCCGGTGCTCGAGATCCTCGCGGGCATCCCGACCGTCGTCTACGGCTTCTTCGCACTGCTCATCATCAACCCGTCGCTGCAGTGGATCGCGAAGGTCGTGACCGGCGAGGAACTCTTCGGTGCGTACAGCGCGGGCGCCGCGGGAATCGCGGTCGGGATCATGATCCTGCCGATCGTGACGAGTCTGTCCGAGGATGCCCTGCGGTCGGTGCCCCGCGGACTCCGTGACGGCGCCTACGCCCTCGGCTCGACGCGCTTCGACACCTCGGTGCGGGTGGTCATTCCGGGCGCCCTCGGCGGCATCATGGCGTCGTATCTGCTCGCGATCACGCGGGCGATCGGCGAGACGATGATCGTCGCCCTCGCGGCAGGCGGACTCGCCCAGCTCACGGTGCTGCCGTGGCGCCAGGTCCAGACCATGACCGCCTACATGGTGCAGATCTTCCTCGGCGACGCCCCCGCCACCGGCGTGGAGTTCAAGTCGAGCTTCGCGGTGGCGGCCCTGCTGTTCCTGATGACGCTCCTGCTCACCCTCGCGGGATATCGCATCCTCGCCCGGTTCCGGGAGGAGTACGAGTGAACGACGAGACTCCGCAGAACCTCGCCATGCTCGTCGATCGCGGCGAACCACGGTCCCAGAGCCGCCGCCGCGCCTTCGATCGCGGCTTCCTCGTGACCTGTCTCGCGATCACCGCCATCGCGGTGCTCGCCCTCGGCGTGCTCCTCGGAAGCATCCTGATCGAAGGACTCCCCGGGCTCCGCTGGAGCTTCTTCACCGAGTACGCCTCGCGGGATGCGTCCAAGGCCGGCATCCGGGCCCCCCTCTGGGGATCGATCTGGGTCGCGTCCATCTGCGCCATCGTCGCGTTGCCGATCGGCATCGCCACCGCGGTCTGGCTCGAGGAGTTCGCCCCGAAGAACCGCATCACGGCGTTCATCCGGCTCAACATCTCGAACCTCGCGGGCGTGCCGTCGATCGTCTACGGCATCCTCGGGCTCACGCTCTTCGTCCGCATGTTCGGTCTGTTCGGCCCGATCCAGGCGCCGGAACTCGAGATCGGCGGACGCCTGTACGCGATCTACTACGACACGATGCAGGAACCGATCCGCGTCCCCGCGGAGGAACGCGGCGTCGCCCCGGTCCTGAAGACCGGCGACGTCGGCTTCGTGCAGGAGATCGAGGAAGGAGCCGACGGGGAGCTGATCTTCACCGATCGGTGGACGCCGGTGACGCTGACGATCGTGCCCGAGGACGAGGATGCGCCGGAGGGATACGGCATCATCGAGGCGTGGCAGGCTGAGGAGCCCGCCGACTTCGAGACCGAGCGACCGTGGTACTACATCCAATTCCCTCTCGGCCAGTCGGTCCTCGCCGGTGGCCTGACGCTCATGCTGGTGGTGCTGCCGATCGTCATCATCAGTTCGCAGGAGGCGCTGCGGGCGGTGCCCGGATCGCTTCGCACCGGATCGCTCGCGATGGGCGCCACGAAGTGGCAGACGACCCGCAAGGTCACGCTCCCCGCCGCGGTGCCGATGATCATGACCGGCTCGATCCTCGCGATGAGCCGCGCGATCGGCGAGGCGGCCCCGATCCTCGTGCTCGGCGTGGCGCTCTTCATCACCGACACCCCGTCGAGCCTCATGGACAGCTTCACCGTGCTGCCCATGCAGATCTACAACTGGACCAGTCGCTGGCAGGAGGACTTCCGAGCCCTCGCCGCGACCGGCATCATTGTGCTCCTCATGGTGCTGCTCGCGTTCAACGCGGTCGCGGTGCTGATCCGTCAGAAACTCCAGAGACCTCTGTCATGACGACGCCCCCCACCGCTGCTTCCGGCGGAGTCGTCACCGACTCGCCCCGCCCCGCCACGAACAAGGTGGCCGTGATCGAGACCATGACCACGACCCCGACCCCGAACCAGAACCAGACCCAGAATCAGCCGACGCCGGCGGCCGAACCTCCGGTCTGCATTCAGGCTCGCGAATTCAACAGTTGGTACGGCGACTTCCAGGCCCTGCACGGGATCGAACTCGACGTCCCGACCAACCGCGTCACCGCGTTCATCGGACCCTCGGGCTGCGGCAAGAGCACGCTGCTGCGATGGTTCAATCGGATGAACGACACGATCCCCTCGGCCCGGGCGAGCGGCACGCTCGACCTGCACGGCACCGACCTTCTCTCGACCCGCTACGACGTGGTCGATCTGCGACGCCGGGTCGGGATGGTCTTCCAGAAGCCGAACCCGTTCCCCAAGTCGATCTTCGACAACATCGCATACGGCCCGCGGCTCCATCGCCGCTACACCCGCAGCGACCTTGCCGAACTGGTCGAGCAGAGCCTTCGCCGGGCGGCGATCTGGGACGAGGTCAAGGACCGCCTGAACCAGAGCGCCCTCGGCCTCTCGGGCGGCCAGCAGCAGCGACTCTGTATCGCCCGAGCCATCGCGGTCGGCCCTGAAGTGCTCCTGATGGACGAGCCGTGCTCGGCCCTCGACCCGCGGTCCACCGCCGCCATCGAGGATCTGATCCGCGACCTCCGGCACCAGTACACGATCGTCATCGTGACCCACAACATGCAGCAGGCCGCCCGCGTCTCGGACCGAACCGCGTTCTTCTACGAAGGGCGACTGGTCGAGTCCGACGAGACCGAGCGGATCTTCACCACGCCCGCACACCGCGAGACCGAGGACTATGTGTCCGGCCGCTTTGGTTGATCCGTTCGATCCGGTTAACATGGCCTGAACGCGATCTTCACATGCCCATCGATCTCAACGCCAACCTGCAATCGCTCCGCTCCGATCTCCTCGTCCTTGGCGCCAAGGTCGAGAAGCGGCTGCAGGATGTCACCGACGCCATCGTGAACCACCAGCCAGAGCTGGCGATGGATGTCAAGAAGGGCGATGCCGAGATCGACGCCGACGACATGCGGATCGAGGAGGAGTGCGTCCGCATCCTCGCCCTCGGGGCGCCGGTCGCGAGCGACCTTCGTCGCGTCATCACCGTGATGAAGATCAGCGGCGAACTCGAGCGGATCGGCGACCTCGCCAAGGGCATCAGCAAGCGCGTGCTGCGGCTCGCGGACATGCCGAGCGTGCCGCTGCCGCCCGCCGTCGTCCAGATGTGCTACGCGACCCGCGACATCCTTCGGGATGCGCTGGCTGCACTCGTCGAGAGCGACCCCGAGAAGGCCCGACAGGTCCGGGCCGAGGACGATCGCATCGACGCCTTGAACAAGGCGATCCTGCGCTGGGCCCGTGAAGAGGTCCCGCAGGACGCGAGGCTCGTGACCGCCGCGATCGAAGTGCTCGCGATGGCGCAGCGATTCGAGCGCATCGGCGACCTCACGACCTCGATGGCCGAACAGGTGATCTATCTGGTCGAGGGCCGCTCGGTCCGACACGGCCGCGATTGAGCCGCATCGCCTCCACCGCCCCCGCAGAAACCACACCACCGCGACAGACCGCCCCCGGGGAGGTCCGGATATCGACGGATCGTGGATTCGCGTCCGATGGCGCTGGAGTCCCCCGGTCCGAGGGATAGAGTCGGTCGAACCCGAGCCGTCATCCGGTCGTCATCCGTTGGACGACCGGCTCGCACGGCCGGATCCGGGATCGATCGTCCGTGACCACCTTCCGCCCCAGCCTCGTACTCCAGCCGGCTCCGGAGACCGACGACCCGTCGGATTCCCGGGTCCGAGCGGTCCGAGCGCTGGAGGAGACCCGTCGCCGCATCGCCCTCGAGAACCGACTGGCGGCCGACGCCCCGGGACTCGCCCCGGACTCCCCCCACCTTCGACTGGCCGGTCGGGTGGCGGCGGCGCTCGAAGGTGCCACACTCCCCCCCGAACGGCGGACGGCGATCGTCAGGCACGCTCGCGAACTCGGCGTCCGGGAGTTCGATGCCCAGCTCGTGATCGCCGTGATCCAGGACCGGGTCCGCCGCGGCGAGTCGCTGGAGGACATCATCGGGCCGCTCGAGGTGCTCGGACGCGGGACCCACGGGCCTCGGCCCTCGCCCTTCGCCGACCTTCGGATCGTGCTCGTCGGCACCGCGCTCGGACTCGCGGTCGGCGGAGCCGTCCTGCTCGTGCGATGGCTCACCGGAGGCGGCTGACCGCCCCGAAGATCACCGCTCAGGGCAGGACGTCGCCCTCCGACTCGGTCTCCGTCTCGATCGCGACCGCCGGCGGTTCCTCCGACGGCGCCGGCTCCGTCGGCGGGGGCTCGCGGAGATCGGTGGTCGCCGCGACGAGAATCGCATGCGGGACCGCGTCGTCGTTCCAGCAGAAGTCGTCGAGGTGGATGTCGCCGACGCCGTCCGCGGACGCGATTTGCAGATCGAGCAGCGCCGTGAGCGCCGCCTGCTGCTCGGCCTGCTTCTTGTTCGGCCCCCAGCAGCCGCCGAATCGTCGGCCCGCCGCCGCGACCGCGACCTTGAAGCACTTGGCGTGATCGGGACCGCGTTCGTCGAGCACCTGATAGTTCGGCGCCCCGAGCCCCTTCCGCTGGAAGACCTGTTGAAGGACCGACTTGAAGTTCTGCTGGTGACCGAGCTTCGCCGCGTGGTCGATGCGAGACTCGAGCAGGCCGAGGATGAATCGCGTCGTCCGCTCCATCCCCGCGTCCTCGTACATCGCACCGATGATCGACTCGAGCACCGCGGCGAGCAGCGACGGCGGCATCTCGCCGCGACCGTTCATGCCCTTGCCGAGTTCCAGCAGCTTCCCGAGCCCGAGTTCCTCGGCGATCTCGGCACAGACCCGGCGGCTCACCACATTCGACTTGATCTTGGTGAGTTCGCCTTCGAGCAGGTCGGGGAAGCGGTCGTAGAGCTCGCGGCAGACCACGATGCCGAGCACCGCGTCACCGAGAAACTCCAGCCGCTCATTGGACTGCAGACGATCATCCGACGCCGAGGCATGCCGAAGAGCCTGCGCCAGCAGACGACGATCGCCGAAACGATGCCCGAGCCGACGCTCGGCCTCGGCCAGTCTGTCCATCAACTCCATGTGGAGCACATCCCGGAGGGGCCGCCCCCCGTGGAACGACCCTGGGGACCGGCACCGTCGCTGTCGAAACCGGCGCCGCGCTCCAGAGGCCGTCCAAGGCCCCTGCGGGGGCCTCGCGACGGCGTCGGGAGAGACGCCACCGACGGGAAGTCTATCGACCCCACGCCGATCATCCCCGGCGACCGTCGCCGGAGACCTCCCCGTCATCGGCCCGCCACGCCCCCGACTCCGGCGTCGTCCGGAAACCGCCGCCGGATCGCCTCCCATCCACAGATCGCCGAAGGGAGCACTCGACCTGCGGCCCGGTTCCTGTTACCGTCCGCGATCCGAGTCGGCGAGGGCCGATCCGGATTCCGCACCCGAGACCGAGATCGAGGACCGTCATGGCCCTGCACTACCCCCGCAAGACCAGCCGCATCAAGAAGGTCCGCAAGGTGGGCTTCCGCGCCCGCATGACCACCAAGGCCGGCCGGAAGATCATCAACCGCCGTCGCGCCCTCGGCCGCAAGCGGCTGACGACCATCTGATCCGACCGCGGCTCGCCCCGTCGGATCGACGACCGCGTCGTCCCCCATGCACCTCGTCCTGATCGGCCTTCGCGGCACCGGCAAGACCACGGCCGGTCGCGCGACGGCCGATCTTCTTGCCCGCCCGTTCATCGACCTCGACGACCGCGCCGCCGCGGTCTGCGGGATGGACGCCGCGACCTGCTTCGCGACCCGGGGCGAGCAGGCCTGGCGGGAAGCCGAGGCCGACGCCCTGCACGCGGGGCTCGCGGAACCGACGCCGTCGATCATCGCCCTGGGCGGTGGCACCCCCACCGCACCCGGCGCCGCGAGCCTTCTTCAGGAGAGCCGCGTCCGAGCCTCGATCCGGATCGCGTGGCTCGACGCGACACCGGAGATTCTGGCCGAGCGAATCGCGGAGGATGCCGGGCGGCCTCCGCTCACCGACCTCGACCCGCTGGCGGAGATGCGAGAGATCGACGCACGACGCCGCCCGATCTTCGAGCGGCTCGCCGATGAGCGACTGGATGTCGGACAGGCGGAGATCCTCGCCGTCATCGGCGGCCTCGTCGCCCTCGCCACCCGAGGGTGATCGTCTCCTCGTCTGGACGATTCCGGCGGTGCTCACGCCGCCCGAAGCAGACACCCCTGTTCGAGGTATCGGGTGAGCGTTCCCGCGTCGATGCGGGTCTCGAATCGCTCGAAGGCGATCGCGACGACCACATCGTCGAGGGCCTCGTGCTCGCGCTCGACCCGGACGACCCGCGCGATGCCGCGGAGCGTCGCGGCCCGACCGGGCAGTTCGATCTCGAAGCGAAGTCCGGCGTCGGGCTCGACCGGGGTCATCGACTCGAAACTCGCCCCGCCGATCGAGATGTC
>JAUIHC010000418.1 GCA_030432455.1 Phycisphaerae bacterium
GGGCGAGCTCGACGCCCTGCTGCTCGGCGACGCGAGCGACACCGGCACCACCTGCGTCGCGGTCGGGCACGCCCACATCGACACCGCGTGGCTCTGGCCGCTCGCCGAGACGCGGCGCAAGTGCCTGCGGACCTTCGCGACCGTCGATCGGATCATGGAGCGGTGGCCGGACTTTCGCTTCCTGTGCAGTCAGGCCCAGCAGTACCAGTGGATTCGCGAGGACAGTCCCGAGCTCTTCGAGCGGATCGTCGCGCGGGTGAGGGAAGGTCGCTGGGAGCCGGGGGGGGCGATGTGGATCGAGCCCGACTGCAACGCACCGAGCGGTGAGAGCCTGATCCGACAGATCCTGCACGGCTGCGGCTGGTGGGACGAGGCGTTCGGCGACGCGATCGAGCACCGGCACGTCTACCTGCCCGACACCTTCGGCTTCCCCGCCTCGCTTCCGCAGATCATCCGCGGCGCGGGGATCGACACCTTCATCACCAACAAGATCAGCTGGTGCGAACGAAACCGGTTCCCGCACGTCACCTTCGACTGGGTCGGCATCGACGGCACCGCGGTGCTCACGCACCTGACCCCCGGCCACAACTACAACAGCTCGATCCTGCCCGCGGACCTGCACTTCGGGCAGCGGAATCTCGCCGAGCTCGACGCCGGCGCGACCACGACCTGGCTTCAGCCGTATGGCTTCGGCGACGGCGGGGGCGGTCCGACCGTCGAGCAGGTCGAGCGGGTCGCGACGATGGCCGAGGGGGTGCAGGGGCTTCCCGCGGTGCGGTTCGGCCGGGCCGACGAGTTCTGCGACACGCTCCACGCGGAAGCGTCGCTCGCCCGGCACGCGCCGCGGCCGCTCGCCCGCTGGGACGGCGAGCTCTACCTTGAACTGCACCGCGGCACCTACACCTCGCACCAGTGGCTCAAGCAGGCGAACCACCGGGCCGAATCGACGCTCCGGGCGATCGAGCTGCTCGGGTGCGGGGCGCCCGACGCCACCCCGCGTTCCATCGCCGGGCTTCGCGAGCGTCTGGACGAATCGTGGAAGCTCGTCCTGCTCAACCAGTTCCACGACATCCTGCCGGGGTCGTCGATCCCCGAGGTCTACGACGACGCCCGCACGCAGTACGCCACGATCGAGGCGACCTGCGCCGAGGAGCTCGATCGCGGCCTGGTCGCCTGGGGCGGAGCCCTCGATGCCGACGGATTCGACGATCCGGTGGTGATCTTCAATCCCGCGGGCACGCCGCGGGGCGGAGTCGTCGACATCGCCGGGGAGCTGCTGCCGGTCGATCCGGTGCCCGCGGGCGGCGCCGTGCTCGTGGATGCGGCGCACCTTCGGGTGGTCTCCGATCCGGTGGTCGTCGAGTCGCACGCGATGCGGAACGGCCGGGTCGAGGTCGTCTTCGACGAGGTCGGCCGCGTGATCGAGTTGCGCCGATCCGGCGGCGATTCGGTGGTCGCGCCGGAGGCGGCGCTCAATGTCTTCCGGCTCTACGAGGACCGACCCCGCCGCTGGGAGGCGTGGGACCTCGATCGCGACTACCACGAGAAGGTCGTCGAGATCGACACGCCCGCCGCCCGACACGCCGTGGTCGAGTCGGGCCCGCTTCGCGGGGCGATCGAGTTCGAGCACGCGATCGGCCGGTCGAGTCGGCTCGTGGTCCGGTACCACCTCGACGCGGGAGGCGATCGGGTGGACATCGATCTGCTGGTGGACTGGCGGGAGGATCGCACGATCCTGCGGGCGGAGTTCCCGACCGCGATCCGGGCCCGCGCCGCGACCTTCGGCATCCAGTTCGGCGAGCTCGAACGAGCGACGCATCGCAACACGAGCTGGGAGGAGGCGCGTTTCGAGGTGCCGGGCCGACGCTGGATGGATCTCTCGCAGCCGGGACTCGGCCTCGCGGTGCTCGACCACGGCATCGTCGGTCGCAGCGCCCGCGAGCACACGCTCGGGTTGAGTCTGCTGCGGGCCCCGCACTTCCCGGATCCCGGCTGCGACCGAGGCGAGCACCGTCTTCGCTATGCGCTGATGCCGCACGACGGCGATCGCCGGCTCGCGGGCGTGGACGCCGAGGCGGAGGCGTTCGCGGAACCGTTGCTCGTGCGGCGTCTCGCCGACGGCGAGGCGTCGCGCGGTGGCGCGGCGGTGGTCCGTCCGTTCGAGATCGAGGTGGACGGCGCCGCGGCGGTCGAGGTCGCGGCGTTCAAGCCCGCGGAGGATGGCGACGGCACGGTGCTGCGGATCGTGGAGAAGCACGGCGGGTCGGGCACGGCCCGCGTGCGGGTTCCCGGTCGCACGACCGCGACGCCGGTGGATCTTCGGGAACGACCGATCGATCTCGAAGGCTTCGCGTGGGACGCCGCTGGCGAGACGGCCCACATCCCGCTCCGCCCCTTCGGCATCGTGTCGCTGCGTCTGAAGGCGTAGGGGCCCTGATCACCAATCTCGAATCTCGAATCTCCGCCACTCTCGACTCTCTACTTTCTACTCTCGACTCTCGACTCTCTCCCCCCAGTACCGTCCCCCCATGCCCGCCGACACGATTCTCTGGTTCGACTTCGAGACCTTCGGTTCGCTCCCGCGACCATGGGATCGTGGTCGATCCGGTCCGTATCGACGACGCGACCGGCCCGCGCAGTTCGGGGCGATCCGGACCACGCTCGATCTCGAGGTCGTGGGTGATCCGATCGAGATCCGGTCTCTGCCGCCGGTGGACGAGCCGCCCGCGATCGGGGCGTGTCTGGTCACCGGCATCGCGCCGCAGGACACGATCGACGACGGGGTGCCCGAGTCGGTCTTCTTCGAGCGGGTGCTGGACACCATGTCGGTGGCGGGGTCGATCTGCACCGGCTGGAACAGCCTCGGTTACGACGACGAGATCATCCGCTTCGGGGCCTGGCGAAACCTGCTCCCCGCCTACGACCGCGAGTGGCGGAACGGCAATCGTCGGTTCGATCTCCTCGCCGCCTTCCGGCTCGCCTGGACGACCGGGCGACGCAGCGGGATCGAGTGGCCGACCTACGAGGACGGCTCGGTGTCGTTGAGGCTCGAGGACGTGGCGCGGGCGAACGGGATCACCGATCATGCCGCCGAGGCGCACGACG
>JAUIHC010000419.1 GCA_030432455.1 Phycisphaerae bacterium
TCACCCAGGACACGCACGGCATCTTCCAGCTCATGCGGCTTCGGATGCCCGCGGAACGGGCGGTCTTCGACGTGCTCGTGCACGACGACCTGCTCGAACCCGGGGTCGAACCCGACGTCTATCTCTCAAGCGACCTGCACGGCACGGCACAGGGCGTCGGCGACGTGCGTCGCGTCCGCATGCCCGTCTCCATCCGCTGCGAGTCGCTGCCGACCGACGCCGCGGCCGAGGTCGACGGGATCGGCCGACTCGGTCCGATCGTCGATCGGGCCATGGTCGTGGCGGGCGCGAAGCTCGAACACTTCCGCTGGTTCCGAATCGAACTGGCGTATCCGCCGATCACCAGCACGCTCGCGTTCGAGTGCGAGCAGCCGTCCGGCTGAGGCGTCGGTCGATCCGGGTCACATTGGCCAACCCAGCGAGGACAGGTCCAGGTCGAGGCGATCGGCGAGTCGTCGATTCGACGTCGGCAGGTCGAGCGGTCTCAGGGCCGCATCGATGACCGCATCGACGCGGCGGCGGCGCCGCCGCTCTCCCGAGCCGGTCGCGGCACGACCGACGACGCGGGCCAGTCGTCTCCCGAGCGGCGCGAGGCCGGGGAACGGCGGGGCGCGATGCAGCGAGCTGCGGACCGCAAGCAGGTTGACCCGTCGCAGCACCGCGGCCTCCAGCAGCGGCGGGGCGGCGAAGACCGGGTCGCCGGGCGGCGGGGCGGGGATCGGGAACCCCGCGAACGCCGAGACGCGATCGAGGAAGTCCGCGGCGTCCCGCCGCAGGAGTTCGTAGGGCAGGACGAACACCCGGTCGGCGCCGAAGACGGCGTCCAGATCCGCCGCGTATCGATCGAACCGCAGGAACGAGAGGTCGGGCGTCGGCAGGCGATGGTCGCCCGAGGCCGCGGGACGCAGGAAATCCTCGATGCCCGCGGGGTGTCCGATCCGGACCTGCTGCAGCCAGATCGATCGCATGAGGTCGTGCGGCTCGCGCACCACGAGCAGCACGCGGGCGTCGGGCACGACGTCGGCGAGCCGCCGGGCGGTTCGCTCCGCGTCGTGCCAGCCCGCGGCGGGATTGCCGCTGAACCGTTCGTTGCTCAGGATCGGAGGCGACCCCGACGCGGCGGACGCGGCGATGCGTTCCGCGAGCCACGCCCGCACGGCCCCGGCGTCGAAGTCGCGATCCCGGGGAAGCACGATCCGCTCGGTCGTCTCCCGTCGGTCCGGCACCGCGTTCACCGCGCGACCGTCACGGCCGTCGAGCACTCGGGTCTGGAACCAGGTCGAGCCGGTGCGATGCAGTCCGAGGTGGATGAGCGGGGCGGTCACGCCTCGGAGCGACCGGTGGCGGCGTCCGGAGCCGGGGCGTCCGAGGGGCGATTCGAGGGAGCCTCGAGGATCGCCAGGCGGCGGACGAGGATCGTGAGCTCGCGCCGCACGCGTCGGAGCCGCAGGTAGAAGATGAGGAACCCCTGCAGCACGGCGAGCACCAGCACGTACAGGATGAGGTCGGTGCCGCGACTGATGCCCAGGCGTCGAGCCAGAGCGGTCGTGCTGTTCGGGTCGATCGACGCGATGATTCCGACCCCGAGGACGATCAGCCAGATCGCGCCGGCCGGTCGGCCGAGACGACCGCGCACGACCGCCTGCACGATGAAGGCCACCATGCCTCCGAGCACGACGAGCAGGACGATCTGGAACGGGCTCATCCGAGGATCCGGGCGATCAGGTAGTGGAACATGATGCGGAAGCCGCCGGTCCACCGCTGTCCCTTGGCCCGCGAGTATTCGCTGTATCGGATCGTGACCGGGATCTCCTGCACGGGCAGTCCGCTCCGCGCGACCAGATCGATGATCTCGCTGGCGTGGGCCATGCGGTCGGCGGTGATCTCCATCCGTTCCGCGGCCCGCCGGGAAAGCACCCGAAGGCCGTTGTGGACATCGTGCAGTTCGATGCCGCTGGCGATCCGGTGGAACAGGACCGCCGCCCGCAGCAGCACCCGCCGGGCGGGCGGGACCTGCGAGACATCGCCCGCGAACCGGTTGCCGAGGGCGATGTCGCACTCCCCGGAGGCGACGACCTCGACCATGCGGCAGAGGTCCTCCAGCCGGTGCTGGCCGTCGGCGTCGAAATGGGCGATCCGGGCGGCCCCCTGACGCAGGGCGTAGTCGGTCCCGGTCTGGAGGGCGGCGCCCTGGCCTCGGTTCACCAGATGGCGGAGGGGATGGGAGGCCGAGCGTCGGACCTGGTCCCAGCTCCCGTCGGTCGATCCGTCGTCGATCGCGACGACGTTCGGAAACACCGTGCGGATCGAGCCGATGACGTCGGAGATGACCGTCGCCTCGTTGTAGACCGGGATGATCACCCAGGTCCCCGCCGCGATCTCGGGGTCGAGGTCGGTCGGGGCCGAGAGGCCGGTCTGGTGGTTCGCGGCGGACATGCCGACACCGTACCCTGCTTTTCTGGAAATGCGATCTCCTGTCGTCCCATCCTCGCTTCCGGTCGATCCGGCGTCCGTACAGACCGGACGATCCGCACGACCGGTCCCGATCCTCGGCTGGGTGGCCGCGGTCGTCATCCTGATCGTGGCGGTGGCGGGCGTGTGGCGGACGGCATTCGACGGGGCCTTCGTCTTCGACGATCACGCCCGGATCGTCGCCGCCGAGGCCTCCATCGACCGCCTCTGGCCGCCCGGGGCGTGGTTGTCCGGCTCGCAGCGACCGGTCGTCGGATTCACGCTCGCGGTCAACCACGCGATCGGGGGGCTCGCGCCGAGGGGATACCACGTCCTGAATGTCGGCATCCATGCGATTGCCGCCGTGGTGGTGTTCGGGGTGGTGATCGAGGCGGGGCGTCGGCTGCGGACGCGGGGCCGACTCGGATTCGACGACCGCCGCCTGCTCGGCGTGGGGCTGGTGATCGCCTTGCTCTGGGCGCTGCATCCGATCCAGACCGCCACCGCGACCTACGTCATTCAGCGGGCGGAGTCGCTGGCGACGCTCTTCGGGATGCTGGCCGTCTGGGCCCTGCTTCGGGGGCAGGGCTCCCGACCATCTCGCGGCTGGACCGCCGTGGTGATCGGTGG
>JAUIHC010000012.1 GCA_030432455.1 Phycisphaerae bacterium
TCGAGTTCGAGGTGATGCGGCTTGAGGTACTGACTCTGCTCGCGGATCGCCCGCGGCCCGAATCGGGCGCCGGGCCGGTAGGTGGTGCCGCCGTCGTACGGCACGCCGTAGAGCGCCCAGTCGAGCGGACGGTGCTCCTCGGGAACCTCCTCCCACCGAGGAAGGCGAAAGAACGTGCTCACGCCCGCGAAACGCGGCAGGTCGCGACCGGATGGGAGGTTCGTGGGCATGCGAGAAAGGAGAGAGTAGAGAGTAGAGAGTAGAGATTGAAAAGTGGAGAGTGGAGGCGACAGTGGCTCAGTCGGTGAACCACGCGTCCTGGACGAGCATGCCAGCGGGAATGGCGGCGGCGTGTCCGGCTTCGACCATGCTGGCGACGGGATAGGCGCAGTAGTCCACGCTGAACGCGCCCGCGGGACGGTGGTTGCCGCTGTGACCGAGTCCGCCGAAGGGGAGTTGGCCGCTCGCGCCGGCGGTGCCGCAGTTGCGGTTGATGCAGCCCGACCGGCACTCGGCGAGGAAGCGTTCCCAGACCGCGTCGTCCTGCGTGAAGATCGCGGCCGCGAGTCCGTAGCGGGTCGCGTTCGCCTGCGCGATGCAGTCGTCGAGGTCGCTCGCGATCGAGAGTTGCACCAGCGGCCCGAAGCACTCGCGATCGTGTTCGACCTCGAAGCGATCGACAAGGACCACGCCCGGGGTGACGAAGTGGCCGGGGCGATCGACACGACTCGCCTGCACCAGCACCTTGCCGCCGCGCGCGTGCAGTTCGTCCTGAAACGACATCACGGCATCGACGGCGGCGGCGGAGATCATCGGTCCCATGAAGACCGGATCGCTCGAATCGCCGGGGCCGACGACGAGCGTGCTCGCCACCTTGCAGAAGGCGGGGATGAACCGATCCGCGATGTCCGCGTGCAGCACGATGCGTCGCGTGCAGGTGCAGCGTTGACCGGTCGTCGCAAACGCGGCACGGGCACACTCGACGACCGCCTGCCGCAGATCGGCGTCGGGCATGACGACGGTCGGGTTCGAGCCGCCGAGTTCGAGCGCGACGATGCGGCCCGGATGGTCGAGATTCGCTTCGAGAATGCGTCGGCCGACCGGCCAGCTTCCCGTGAAGAGCACACCATCGACGCCGTCGTGCGACGCGAGCGCCGCCGCGGGTCCGGCGGCGCCCTGCACGACATTCACGACGCCGGGCGGGAGCTCCGCCGCCGCCGCGATCTCGGCCAGCGCCTGCCCCACCGCCGGCGTCTTGTCGCTCGGCTTGAGGACCACCGTGTTGCCCGCGAGGAGAGCCGGGACGAGATGCCCGTTGGGAAGGTGCGCCGGGAAGTTGAACGGCCCGAGCACCGCCATCACGCCGTGCGGCTTGAAGACGCAGCGACCGACCTTCGACGGCCCCGCCGCCACCTCGTACCCCGCGATCCGTCCGCTCGAATGCGGGCCGAGGGTGATGTCCACCTTGGTCGCGACGAGCCCCGCCTCGGCCTGCGCCTCGCTCCGGATCTTCCCGGTCTCGAGCACGATGAGCTCGGCGAGTCGGTCGCGTCGGGCCTCGGCCGCAGCCTTCCACCGCCCGAGCGCCTCGGCCCGGGCGTCGGTGCCAATCGCGAACCACGCGGGCTGGGCAGCCCGGGCGGCGGCGACAGCGGCGTCGATGTGCGTCGGCTCGGCGTGTGCGGACCAGACGATGCGGTCGGGATCCGCCGGATCGCACGAACGGATTCCGTCGCCCGAGGCGAGCGGATGAAACCGACCTCCGATGAAGTCCGCAGGTGGCCCGTCGAGGAGCCCGGCGTCGACTGCGGCGAGCGAAGCGGTCATCGACGACCTCCGCGGCCGCGGGCGGCCGCGGATCCGGTGGCCTTCGCAGCCTTCTTCGCGACCTTCTTCCCCGTCTTCTTCCCCGTCTTCTTCGCAGTCTTCTTCGCAGTCGTCTTCGCGATCGCCTTCCCCTGCGCCCTGCCCGGCGACGACAACGGCGTGAAGCCGAGCGCGTCGCCGAC
The DNA here is from genome assembly GCA_030432455.1 of Phycisphaerae bacterium. Classification (GTDB taxonomy): domain Bacteria; phylum Planctomycetota; class Phycisphaerae; order Phycisphaerales; family SM1A02. The sequence continues at coordinate 2,010 of JAUIHC010000012.1, forward strand.
GGTGATCTCGAGCGCCTCGATCGCCATCGCCGGAAGTCGGAGTTCACCGTCGCGAAGCTGGTACGGCGTGCGCACCGCGCGGAATCCGTCGTCGCCGTCGCTGCTCACGATCGCGACGCCCTTGCCGGCCCGCGTCGAGCCGCCGAAGCGGACCGAGGTCGTCGCGTTCACCAGTGGAATCGCGTCGATGGACGCGTCGAGATACGGGCCGCCGTCGAAGGGATCGATGTGGCCGTGGTACTCGAACCCCTGCCGTTCGAGCATCGCGCGGGCCCCGCGGCTCTCGTCGCTCTCCCTCGCGATCAGATTTCGTGCCTCGGGCGGCAGGATCGACGCGTAGATCGGATCCTTCGGGAAGAGCGCGGTGATGAACTCCTTCGAGCGGCGACAGAAGAGATCCGCCTCGGTGTACGAGAGGTTGATGAACCGTCGGCCGAGGTAGTCCCAGAGGACGTTGTGGCTGTCGGGGGTGAGCGAGCCCATGACCTCGGCGATGATCCGGTCGCCGAAGTGCCGACGGTGCAGCGCGAGATACTGGAACCGCACCATCGACAGGAAGCCGCCGAGCCGCTCGGCGTGTCCGCGATAGCCCGGGGCGAGGATGAGTCCACCAAGCTCCGACGGTCCGCTCTCGTCGGTGCCGAGCTCGAGCACGACATGCTTGGCGCCCTGCTGGAGATCGTCGCTCCAGAACTCGCGACGCGAGACCTGGAGGTAGACATGCGGATGCCCCGGCCAGGAGATGTGACCGATGATGCTGCTGGTGCCGATGACGTTGCCGGTCGCGATGTCCTCCAGCACGAACATGTGCGTGCGATCGTGCGGATCCTCGAGGCGATCCTCGAAGCTCTGCACGCTGCGGACGATCTTCCCGGCGATCGCATCGCGGTCGGCCGGCAGGTTGAAGGAGTGGACGAGCCGCGCGAGCTTGAGCAGCGACTGGACGTCCTCGGACGAAGCCTGCCGGATGACGAACATGCGATCGGACTCCCGGGGTCGCCGTCGGGAGTCGTCGCGACCGTCGCGTCGGATCCCGGAACGGCTCGACTCGATCACGCCTCGGCGTGAGCGCGGGCGAACGCCCGCTCGAGGATCTCGAACACCGGCCGCCAGTGCGCGGGTTCCATCACCCCGACCGGGGGAAGGAACCGCAGATGGAACGGACCGTGTCCACAGTAGAACGCGATGACACCCTCCTCGAAGAGGATGTCGAGCGCCCGGACGATGCGGGCCTTGTCGCCGCCGAACGGCGTGAGTCGGCACATGCCGCCGGTGCCGCCGAAGAGCGCGGGCAGCGGACGGCGGAACTCGTCGATCGCGGGCGGGAACCAGTCCGGGTGCGCCGCGATGAACGCCGCCGCATGCTCGCGGAACGCCGCGTGCAGGGCCGCGATGCGACCGTTCGGGCCGTAGGCGCCTTCGGCCCGCAGTCGGGAGAGCGCGGCGCGGCCGACGTGGAACGCCGTGCTCGATCCGATGAAGGTGCCGCTCAGAAGACCCGGCTTCGGAGCGAAGTCCTCGGTGTAGAGCACCGCACACGCCTGACTCATCTTGCCGATCGCGACGACGTCGATGTACTCGCCGAGATCGAGCACGTCGAACATGAACATCTCGGTGTTGCGGCCGAAGGTCTGGACCTCGTCGTCCCACACCGGGATCCCCGCGGCGTGGCATCGTTCCATGAGCGCCACGAAGAACTCGCGGGGGGCGGTGTTGAAGCCGCCCTCGCCCTGCACGAGTTCGAAGATGAAGCAGCTGTGCTGACCCGGATACCGGGCGATGGTCTTGTCGAGATGCCAGAGCGCCATCTCGATCGAACGATCGCCGAGATTCGGATCGTAGAACGGCATGTAGTCGACCATCGCGTTCAGCGGGATGCCGACCCGACCGCCGGCGCTGTCGCCGATCTGCGCCATGGTCGTCGAGCGACCCATGAAGCAGTCCTGGAAGGCGATGACCCGCGGCGCGCCGCCGGTCTTCTGCTGGCAGACCTTGAGGGCGCTCTCGTTCGCCATCGCCCCGGAGTTGGTGACGAAGACATGTCGCAGCCGCGACCGCTTCGACGCCTCGGCGACGAGCAGTTCCGCGTACGCGATGCTCTCGGCGTTGAACTGAAGGTTGCCCTCCATGACGACGTCGCCCAGCGACGCCTCGAGCGCCGCCCGGACCATGCCGGGATCGGAGTGCCCGAACATGTGCACGCCGATGCCGTTGATCATGTCCCACTTCACCGAGCCGTCCACGAGCTCGACGAGCGGACCGCGGCCGATGCCGCTGCCGACGTACGGATAGATCGGACCTCGGCCCTTCGCGGCGGTCGAGCGGTCGATCCACGACTGGAGCGTCTCGCCACCGCCGTCGCGGGCGGGACGGGCGCCGTCGAGCGTGGACTGCGCGGCGGCGAGCCGGGTGATGATGGTGTCGAGCGCGGCCCGCACGTCCGCGTCCCCGTGGAACGCGGCGGCGGCGGTGGTGTCGAGGACCTGAGTCACGTCGCTGGGCTCGCCAAAGGTGCCGGGATCGAAGGTGTGGCCTGGGACGACCGGTGTCGTCGATCTCATGGTATCGGACGGTCGGAGCCCGGCCGTTCGCCGAATCCGTCGCGATCCAGTCGATGCAGCAGGATCGCGACCAGCGTGGCACGATCCACCAGACTCGCCAGATCCACGTGCTCGTCCGGGCGGTGCATGCCTCCCCCCCGCACCCCGAGCGTGTCGATGGTCGGAAGTCCCGCGGCCTGCAGGTCGTTTCCGTCGCAGGCGCCGCCGGTCGAGACGAAGGGCAGCGACTCGCCGAGGTCCTCGGAGACCGATCGCACCCGTTCGGCGAGGGCCAGGGTCTCGGGCGTGGTCGGTTTCGCACCCCGCAGGAAACCGGTCTCGATCCGAAGGGTCGCGGGATCGTCCGACTCCGACGCCAGTCGGCGATCGAGGTCGGCGATGACCGCGCGGAGCTCGGTCTCCAGCCCCACCCGAGCCTCCTCGTCGGCGTACCGCACGTTCCCCCAGCAGCGGGCGTGATGCGGGACCGCGTTGGCCGCCGCACCGCCGTGCATCGGACCGACATTGACGATCCGCCCCCGGGCCGGGTCGGCCAGTTCGGAGACCGCCACGATGGCCCGCGCCAGTGCGACCACCGCGGACCGCCCCTCGCCGAACGCCCGCCCGACATGCGCAGATCGGCCGCGGGCCTCGATCATGAAGGTCCCCGATCCCATGCGTTCGACCACCAGACCGCCGGTCGCGGGCATCGGCTCGAAGACGAGCCCGATGTCGTGACCGGGGACCGTCTCGACGAGGGCGCGATGTCCGAACCAGGTCCCGGTCTCCTCGTCGGAGACCAGCACCATCGACCAGTCGAGGCGGCGGCCGAGGGCTTCCAGGGTCTCGAGCGCGGCGAGCGCCACCACGAGGCCGCCCTTCATGTCCATCGCACCGGGACCGCGGGCGACGCCATCGACCGGCTCGGACAACGCCCGGAACGGCCCGGCCGGATCGTGCACCGTGTCGAGATGGCCGCAGAGCAGTGAACACACCGCGGTCCGACCGTCACCCGCCGGTCGCCGGGCGACGAGCGTCGGCGGAATCGACGCCGCCTCGGGCGGGTCGGTGTCGGGCGACCGCATCACATCGAGCCAGCCCGGCCGCGGATCGCCCGGCACCAGTTCGATCGACGCCCCGAGCACGGCCAGCCGGTCGGCGAACCAGTCGCGGGTCCGATCGAGGCCCGGCGTGTGGTTGAAGCCGGTCGGGATCGCGACGAGGTCCGCCAGATCACGATGCAGCACCGCCGCCCGATCGGCGAGATGCGCCGCGATCCGCCGTTCGAAGTCGTCGAGCCCGTCGAGTCGCATGCCTGATCCTTCCGGGAGTGGTGACCTCAGACCCTCGGGCGGCCGGACGCACCGTCGGTCGCGAGCCGCCGCTCGATCCATCGGTCGTCGATCTCGATCCGGGCCACCCGTTCCGCCTCGCCGGTCATGCGGATCGCGGCGTCGGAGCCGCCCGACCACGCGATCTCCAGCACGCCGCCGGGAAGACGCACCACCACCGGCGAGCCACCGTCCCGGAGTCCCGCGGCGACGAACGCGACCACCGCGGCGCAGGCCCCCGTCCCGCACGCCTGCGTGAGGCCGCTGCCCCGCTCCCAGGTCCGCAGCCGGATCGCGCCGTCAGGTGCCGCGGTGGCGAGATGCGCGTTGATCCGCTCGGGGAAGTGCGAGTCGTGCTCGAGCCGCGGTCCGATGGTCGCCAGATCGATCGCATCGAGGTCGGCGTCGTCGGGCAGTCGGGCGACCAGGTGCGGGTTGCCGGTCGAGACCAGCGACCATCGGGTCGCCTCGGGCATCGCACCCGGCCGCACCGACTCGACGAGGCTCCACAGTTCCGAGACCGGCACATCACGCAGCGAGCCCGACGATCCGCCCTCGAACGGTCGGGCCGGAATCGCTGCGAGATCGAGCCGCGGCGGCGGCAGATCGACCGCGACCGACCATCGTCCGACCTCGCCGCCGCAGGGATGCACGGACGCCGTCGAGATGCCCGAACCGATCTCGATCCGGATCCGATCGGGATCACCATCGACCCGCGCGGCGGTCGGCACCAGTTCGTCCGCGACGCACCACGCCGCCGCACATCGAAGACCGTTCCCGCAGACGCCGCCGTCCGAGCCGTCGGCGTTGCGGATCGACATCCGCAGATCGGCGTCGGAGACGCTCGACGACTCGAGCAGGATGAGACCGTCGGCCCCGGGGCCGCGTCGGCGGTCGCTCAGGATCCGAGCGAGCGGCCCGGGGTCGAGCGACGCCGCCGGGCGGTGCGACCGCGTGTCGAGGAACAGGTAGTCGTTGCCGAGCCCGTGCCACTTCTGAAGCCTCATCGAGAACCCTCCCCCGCGACCTCGGCGGCCGACGGCGTGCCGCTCGTCTCGGGCGTCACCTCCGCCCACCACCACCCGACCCCCGCGATGACGACGAGCATCGAGGCCGCCTTGATCGCCCGCACCAGCCGATCGATCGGCATCGCATCCTGCGCGACCCCGGTGAGGGTCCGCAGGTGTCGCCGACGCGACTCGATCGATCCGTGACGCCAGGTGAACCGCCGCGCCTCGACGCCGTTCAACCCGGCGACCGCCGCGAGGGCGGTCGACATCGCCTCGACCCCGCCGCGGGAGACCTCGCGCGTGCCGTGATCGGTCACCGGATCGGACCCGACATCGCTCATGCACGCCGCGGCGAAGGCGTCGGCCTGCCGCTCGAACCGTCGAGAGACCCAGCCGAAACCGACCAGCACTCCGAGCAGCACCACCGCGGTCATCGCGAGATCGATGCGATCCAGATCCCGCATCGCGGCGTCGGGATCGCCGCCGAGACTCCACCGCCAGTCGCGGGCCGCGGCCGCGACCGGATCGAGCGCGAGCCCCATCCCGAGCGCGAGTGCGACGATCGCCATGCCCATCCACGCCATGTGGTGTCGTCGGACGTGTCCGAGTTCATGAGCCATGACCGCGAGCACCTGCCGACGCTCCAGCGTCTCCAGAAGTCCGTCGGTCAGCATCACCCAGCGAAGCGGGGCCACGAGCCCGGTGACGCCCGCGTTCACGATCATGCCGCCGGTCGGCCAGATCAGGAGATCCCGCACGCGGACGCCGGTCGTTCGGCACATGGCCTCCAGATCGTTCCGGACCTCGCCGGGCGGCATCGGTCTGGCGCCCACCAGTCGGACGACCATCGCCGGGGCCGTCAGCGCCACGGTCAGGAACACGACCGCGCTTCCGACGACGGACACCCACTCGGGGGCGGCGTCCAGACCCCCGATCAGGATCCGCACCGACTCGCCGCCGAGGACGAGCAGCGCGAACGGCATGAGCAGGACGAGCAGGTGCGAGCGCACCTGCACCGCGACCCACGCCGCTCGTCCGGGGGGCGGCTGGACGGGCAGGCCGGCATCGAGACGCCGCAGGATCATCGACTCGCGAGACCGCTGCTCGAACGGATGGAAGATCCACCATGCAAGCGAGATCGCGACGAGCGCCGGCATGATGGCCAGCATCTCGTCGAGAAGCGGAGGGTCACCGACGAGTCGTCGTACCGACTCTCGGAACCCGAGACCGAGGATGCCGATCACCACGGCGACCACCGCCGACCGCTGCATCCAACGCATCGATCGATGGGCGCGTTCGAGCCGCCGAAGACCACCGGGGCCGTCGAGCCCCCGGCGCAGGACCGTCGCGTGGGCGAGCCCCGCGAGCACGATGACCGCGGTGACGCCCAGCACGATCGCGAGTGAGGCGAGGTCGCCCACCGGCGGGTCGCCGGTGCTCGGCAGCATCACCGACGCGACGAGAATGAGCAGCAGGACCTGCACGCGTCTCAGCCGGGCCGGTCGATCTGACCCAGGTCCACCACGATGCCCCCGTGTCGGTAGTAGTCGGCATTCAAGGTCGAGCTGTCGATGAAGGTGAAGACGAGGCAGTTCGCCCGCGTGCTCTCGGCGTACTGAAAGTCCCCGAGATGCGGCCCGGCGTACTCGCGGTTGTCGTACTTCTGAGCGTGATGGTGGAAGTGAAAGACACCGCCGTATCCGGCCTCGAAGAGTTCCTGCGACGCCTCGAACCGGATGTCGCCGGCCCGGGTGCGGGGCTCGAACTCCAGCACCTCGAACCGCCCTCGCCCGTCGATCGCGATCACCCCGCCGTGCTCGGTCGTGCGATCGAGGAGGTCGCGTTCGGCGTGGTCGAAGAGATGGGCCCGGATCGGCTCGAGCGACAGCGCTTCGACCGCGACCCGAAGCGCGAGCAGGTCGCCCCAGTCGAGTTCGTCGCGCACCTCGCGGAACCGCTCGGTGTGACGGCCGGTGAAACCCGTGAAGTCGGCGGTGTGGACCCGTCGGCCATCGGGATCGATCGTCTCGGCCAGCCCGGCGGCCAGTTCGTCCTCGTCGAGATCGAGCAGCGTCGGATCGAGCCGCACGGCGCCGACGAGCACGCCGAGATCCCGCAGTTCGAGCGTCTCCCGCCGAGCGGGCGCGAGCCTCGTCACGGCGTCGGTCGCCGCGTCGAGCAGCCCCGCGTTCTCGGGCCGGCACAACGCCCTCGCCCAGATGATCTCCTCGCGATTCTCCGGAATGATGCCGGTGCGGGAGGCGACCTCGCGAAGATCGCGGAACATGCCGTCGTTCTCCGCGACCTCCGCGGTGGCGAGCAGATCCACGACCACGTCGCGACGCCCTTCGGCGACCAGCAGTTCCCAGCATCGCGCTCGAAGATTCACCGCCACGACCGGGTCGGCGTCGAGCATCACCCGCATCAACACGGTCGGAATCTGCGGCTCGCCGTACATCTGCACGAGCGCCGCCCGCTCCGGCCGGTCCTCCGGCTCGCCGATCCAACCGGGGATCGGTCGAGCCCAGGCGCGGATGAGCGCCGGGGTGAGCTCGATCCAGGATCGTTCCGCCACCAGCTCGCACAGCCGCTCCCGCCAGAGCGGGGCCGAGATCCTCGGAAGATTGATCTGCAGGAACGATTCGAGCCCCTCGGCATCCCGCCGTGCGAGCGCCTCGAACGCCGCTTCGCGACTGGCGAGGGCGTAGCCGTCCGTCATGAGCACCTGCTGCAACGTTCGGTCGATCGTCGCCGGGTCGCCGGTCGCCTCGAGCATCCGCATCGCGGCCTCGTGCCGGGCGGGCGTCTCGCCGGGGTCCGCGAGCACCCGCGCGGGGTCGGTCACCGCTCGACCGCCGCATCCGGCGACCAGCGGAAGACCGATCAGCAGCGCGACGAACATCTGCCGGACGCGAGTGGTCCGGAACATCGAAGGTCTGGAAAGGGATGGCATCGCGACGGCCTCCATGCCGATGGACCGAGATTCCCGGGTGAGGCACGCCCGGCGTGCGTGGCGTCCTCGCCGCTCCGACTCTATCATCGCCGGATCGCGGCCCGGCGTCCCGGCTCCGTGCCGCTCCGACCTTGAGGACCCCCCCATGACCGGCGTACCCGGCTCATCCGGCCATTCCGGACCACCCTCCAGACCCGCCAGCGACGATCTCGTCGCCCGGGTGAAGGAGGTTCTGGAGCTGATCCGCCCGGCGGTGCAGCAGGATGGCGGCGACATCGAGCTGGTCGAGGTGACCGCGGGAGGCACCGTCCGGATCCGCTTTCTGGGGGCCTGCGTCGGCTGTCCGTCCAGCGAGATCACGCTTCGGGAGGGGATCGCGCGGAACCTGCGCGAGCGAATCCCCGAGGTTTCCGAGGTCCTGGCCGTCAACTGACGCCGATCCTGCGGACGAAGGATCTCCCACCCGGAGGTTTTTGCGTGCTCGACCGGCTCGATTGGGGTACCCTGCTCCTCGGCCGAATTGATCTCGGCCGTCTCGCCGACCGCTCCGGTCCGACGCGAGGCGCAGGCAGGAGGTCCTGACGAATGCTGGTCATCACGCGACGCGAAGGTGAAGAAGTGGTCATCGGTGATCCGGCATCGCCGCTTGGCGTGGTTCGCGTCGCCGTGATCAAGGGTGATCGCGTCAGACTGGCCTTCGAGTTCCCGCGCGAGGTCGATGTGCACCGCCGAGAGATCGCGGAGCAGATCGCCGCCGACGAGGACACGCCGCCGGTGGCCGGACAGATCCGACCCGGCGGCTGAAGGCTCTTGAGCGCTCGGAATGGGCCTTCGGCCCACACCTCCCTTTCCTGATGTCGGTCGGCGCAGCGTGGACGGCGAGCAAAGCTCGCCGTGACGGCTGCGCAGGCCCGTGCCGGCGCTGACGTTCCAGACGGGCGGAATCGTGATCTCGACGCGACCACTCAATTCTCCTCCCCCGCGTGCGGGGGAGGTGCCCGCGAAGCGGGCGGAGGGGGAACTCGGCTGACTCGATGATGGCGGGCCTACGCCAGATGGACCCCCAAAAACGCTCACGCCGTCCCGAAGGACGGCGTGAGCGACGAAGCGAAGCGACCACTGAGCCCCCGCTCATGGCCGAATGCCTTCGATCCAGACTGCCGGGTCGAAGGCGATGGAGGGTCGGCCCCTCGATGATCGGTGGCATCCGTGCCCGCCGATCCACTGCACACCCGGGTCGTCCGTGACCCGGCCGCCGCGAACGGATTGCCCCCCGTGTCGCGACCTGCCTTCCGGGAAGGCGGCGGTCGAAGTGCGGGTCACTTCCTTCGTCCTTGAAGGTCGCGACGCGCGATTCGGACGTCGTCGACTCGACCGCGGGCCGAGGACGTCCTGATCGGCCGATCCATGGCCGACACGATCCTGATGACAGGCGAACGCAGACGCACTCACGACTGCGGACTCCGGTTCTCCCGCTCCGCCAAGGCCTGCCTCGCCTCGGTCAGGAGCTCGTTGAACTCCGGTGCGCTCGCCTGCTCTTCCTTCCACGTGGCGGCGTCGACCACCTCGAGGTGATCCATCGCGCCCACGACCATCACACTCCCGGAGAGTCCGTACTTCGCCAGCAGTCGTTCGGGAAGCCGGATACGGCCGGCCGAGTCCAGCGGACATCGCTGAGCATCCGCGAACAACTGCCTCTGCAACTTCGCCAGCCGGGGGTCGCCCAGGAAGGCGCCGTTGAGCTTCGCCTGCACGAACTCGGCGAAGGTCCGTTCCGGCCAGAGATTCAGCGAGTCGCCCTCGCCCGGTGCCGCGATGAGTGTCGTGCCCGACCCCGACGCCTCGAGCACCGCACGCGCATCGGCTGGGATCGCCAGCCGATGCTTCGCGTCGATGGTGTGCTCGTACTGGCCGAAGAAGAACACGCATCGGACCTCCGGGAGGAGTCGGACGCCGAGATGACGATGGCCATCTCGGAGGGGCCGGACGCCGAGACAATACCCCACGATGCCCCACCCTTCAACACTTTCCCCCATTTTTTGGGCTACTAGCCCCCGCCCACCCCCCGGCGACCCCGGCCCACAGGGGCGATATCGCTGCAAACAACTGTTCCCGATGGATTTATGGCTTTTGCCCGTCCATGGCGCATCTTTCCACCGCTCATCCCCCGGCAAAGCACCGATTCCCAGACTGGGCCCCACCCGCGGTGGCCACCTGCCGGTGCCCTTGGAGAAGGACCTCGCGACCATGACGACGGCCCCGCAGCCCGAACATCTCGATCCGGAGAGACGACCCGGCATCGATGTCCTTCGTCGCATGCCGTCGGCCCGCTACCTGCTCACCGCCGCCCACGGTGCGAGTCGGAACGGAATGGTCGTGAGCCGAATTCAGCAGTGCGCCGACGAGCCGCCGATCGTCTCGATCTCGGTCCGCAAGGGACACCAGCTCAGCCCCCTGATCCGCGACTCCGCGGTCTTCGGGCTCGCCGAGCTGCGGCCGACCGATCGGGTGCTGGCCCGCAAGTTCGAGACGCCGGTCGATCTGCACGGCGAGGACCCGTTCCTCGGTCATCGCCTGCTGCCCGAGGCGCTGACCCGCGGACTGCCGATTCCCCGCGGCGTGGCGTCCTGGATCAGTTGCGAACTCGTCCGGCACCTCGACATCGAAGCCGACCACGAGCTCTACGTCGGTCGCGTGCTGGCCGGCGCCGTGCTCGACGCGGCCGGTCCGATCGTGAACGGCTCCGCCGTCGCGCCCGGCGCCGCCCCGGTCCGACCGGGTACCGACCTCCGCACGCCGGGCCCCGTCAACGGTCACGGACACCCGCATCGGGATCGAGCCAGCGCCTGAGTCCGGACGAACGGCGATCGGCGGTCTACGATCACCGCCATGACCGCCCCCGCCACCAACGCCTCGAATCGCACCGGACTCGACTATCGCGCCGAAGCGTCGCGTCTCGGTCCGCCGGTGACGCCGATCATCGACGTCCACACCCACATCAACGGCACCGAGGCGTGCGACGTCTTTCGCGAGGCGATGGACCTCTACGGCGTCGAGAAGGTGTGGTCGATGACCATGCTCGAGGAGGTCGAGGAGGTTCGAGATCGGCTTCAAGGACGCTTCGAGCCGATCGCGGTCCCGGACTTCCGGGCCCCCGATCGCCGTCACGCACACGGTCCCGGCTACCTCGAACGCATCGAGCGGTACCGCGAGCTCGGCGCCAGGATCGTGAAGTTCTGGTCGGCGCCCCGCATCGTGGATCTGGCCGAACAGTCCGGGGCCTCGGGCTTCCTCCGTCTCGACGGCGAGACGCGCCGCGCCGGCATGAGGCTGGCCTGCGATCTCGACATGGCGATCATGGTCCACGTCGCCGACCCCGACACGTGGTTCCGAACGAAGTACGCGGACGCCGAGCGATACGGAACGAAGCGCGACCAGTACGCCCCCTTCGAACGCGTGCTCGACGAGTTCGACACCCCGTTCATCGCGGCCCACATGGGCGGATGGCCGGAGGACCTGGAATTCCTCGACGGGCTCCTCGCCCGGCACGGCAACCTCCATCTGGACGCCAGCGCGACGAAGTGGATCGTGCGGGAGATCTCGCGGCACGAGCCCGCGGCGCTCACCGACTTCCTCGCGCGGCACGCGGGTCGCATCCTGTTCGGCTCGGACATCGTCACCCTCGACGAGCACCTGCGGCCCGCGGAGGAGGACGCTTCCAACGAGATGACCCGCAAGGCCGCCAGTCGCGCCGAGGCGTTCGACCTCTATGCCAGTCGATACTGGGCGCTCCGCACGCTCTGGGAATCCGACCACGACGACGAGAGCCCGATCGCGGACCCCGACCTGCATCTGGTCGATCCCGAGCGACACGACCCGATGGACGCCCCGCGGCTTCGCGGCATGTCACTGCCGTCCGACCTGCTGACCACGTTCTACCGCACGGCGGCGGAGACATTCGCCGGGCTGCTTCCGGCATCCTGAACGCCTCGATCCCGACCCGACGCGGTCGGTCGTCTCGCTCCGTGCCGCGCCGCGGCGGCGTGCGACATGTCCTCGAGGAGGGACGGGTCGTCCGCGACCCGCAGCAACGCCCGAGAGAGCGCGTTGCGGTCGCCCGCGGCCAGGAGACGGCCGTCCACCCCGTCGTCCACCAGCCGCTCGAGCCCTCGGGTCGTCGCCCCCACCACCGGCACCCCTGACGCGAGCCAGGCCCGGGCGGTCAGAAGCGAGGCGTCGCCGAGCCGCTGCGGACGCACGGGAAGCACGGCCAGATCCACGTCCGCGCCCGCGATCCGGGGATCCTCGACCCGGGCGTCGACCACGAGCCGCAGCCGACCCGAGGCCGATGCCTCGACCATGCCACACGCCCAGCGACCGAGGTCGCGCCAGTCGGTCCGCCCCGGCGAGAGGACGACGGTCATGGCCCGCCCGGCGACCACCGCCGATGCGGCGGCCATGAGGACGAGCCGGGCGTCCATCGCATCATGCGGACACCCGGCCACCGCGACGACCAGGTCGTCGCGGTCGCGTCGGCGTCGGCTCCGCGGTTCCGAAGGCAGTTGCGCGGTGGGAAGGCTCGCCAGCGATCGGGTCGGCCCGGGTCGCCATCCGCGCCGGAAGAGCCGCGGACCGAGATCCTCACCGATGGCCCGCACCGCCACGCGGCGACGGAGCCACGGTTCGAGGGCCGGCGGCCGGGCGGACACCGCCGCGATCGAGGCGTCGATGCGCACGCGATCTCCGCAGGCCCCGAGGGCCGCGACCAGCGCCGGTTCGGACCAGGTTCGGACGGCCCCGACGGGCCCGAGCCGATCCAGCGTGCGGCCCAGCCCCGCCGACCATCCGCGGGGCGAACCACCCGACACCGCAACCCGGGCCGCGATCTGGAATCCCTCGGCCCGCACCATCGCGGCATCCGTCGGCGACCCGAGCACCACCGCTCGTCCCCTCCGGGATCGGGCGGCCACCGTGCGCAGCAAGGCGACATCCACGCCGGGACTTCCCGGATCGAGGATCTCCAGTGGTTGCTCCACTGCCGATTCAAGCACGGTCGGATCGTGCACGGTGCGGCCTCGACTCCCCTCGTTCTCGATCAACGGATGCCGAGATTCTCGCCGAGCTCGACCCGCTCGTGCTCGTAGAAGAGTTCCGCCACGGTCTTGCCGAGTTCGATCGCCAGGTCGTCCTCGACCTTCCGTCGCTTGGCGAAGCTCTCGAACAGCGTGGGATCGACCTCGCGGGTCTGGGCGACGACCTCGCGTCCGGTCGGCGACCCCTCGCCCGGATAGACGCGGATGCCGGCCGCCAGATCGAGCACCTTGACGTTGCAGACCGCGGTGGGTCGCGGGGTCACGCCGTCGAGGGTGAGGGCGAAGCCCTTGAGCTCCACGTAGATCACCTGCTCGACGCCCGCCTCCCGACCGATCCGTTCGATGCTCACCCGCTTGTCACTGGTCTCGAGTCCCCGCACCAGGGCCATGACGTCGCGGGCGTCCACGAGCATCCTCGCCTGCAGGGCCTCGTTGGCGATGAGCCGGTCGGTGATCTCGGTTCCGACCATCGCCCGGAGCGACGTGCGGGGAAAGGCGCTGTCGCGGTCGTCCACGAACACCGCGGTGCTCGTGTCCCGCAGGACGAACTCGGCCGGAATCGTTCCGGGGCCCTCGATGACATAGGCGACCGGCACGATGACATTGCACCCGGCGGCGAGCAGCCCTCCGAGCAGCGCCATGGCGGCGGCGATCCGGGCCAGACCGAGGCGACGCCCCGACATCGGCGACATGGTGGTGTGATCAGGCATCGGGATACTTGTCCTCGATGTGGTCGTAGAAGAGCCATCCCGCCTCCTGCACGAAGGAGGCGAGCAACCCGGTCTCGATCTGGTTGGCGGTCGCGCTCTCGCGACCGAGTTCGGGGATGTCGGGGAACGTGGCGGTGACGTCGTACGCCTCGGCGAAGGCGTCGGGGTCGAAGCCGTCCACCTCGACCACGCCCACGTTCGCGCTGGCCACGCCCTCCCACTGCCAGCGGTTGCCCGGGGGGTTGAGCCGGAACTCGAAGAGATCGACCCAGACCACGCGATCGACACCGAGCTCCTCGCAGAGCCGACCGTAGGGCATGGTCTGCCAGCCGGGGGTGTGGTGCGTCCAGTCCAGGACCGCGCGGGGGTCGAGGACCTGGACGCCCTCGACATTCTGCTGGATGCGGCGGCTGAGGTTGACGCAGATGTTCGCGACCACGCCGGGGTGCTCGTACATCACCATCATGTCGGTGATCACCACGACCGCACAGGTGCTGAATCGCAGCCCGTCGTACTCGGCGAGCACCTCGATCTTCTTCTCCCGCTCGATGTTCTGACCGATCACGCCGGCGACACCGAAGAGCTGACAGCCCGCGACGAGGAACGTCGCCGCCACCAGCGAGACCAGCGCGGCGCCGCGACGAAGATGTCGGTTCGAGAATCCCGTCATCGAAGGTCTCCGGATCGGGCGATGCTCAGAAGAGCAGGCCCTTGTGGTCGAGGATCTTCCATCCCCAGGCGAGCAGAAGCAGGATGCCGATCGTCCACCCGGCGCGTGGACCGATCATCGCCCCCAGGAACGGGGCGAGCATCGATCCCGTGCCTGCGGTCCAGACTCCGGCGATCGCCACGATCGCCGTGCCGAGCGCGAGGATCATCCCGAGCGGCTGGGTGCGGAACGAGGACAGCAGCGAGCCGCGGGCCGCGTGACTGAAGGCGGTGGTCATGCCGCAGGTCGGGCAGGGAAGGTCCGCCGACGCGATCCATCCGCACGCCGGAAGTCCGAGTTGACGATGCGTGCCGAGCCCCCCGGGGGCCGGCTGGAGCATCCACGCCACGACCAGCACCCCGATCGCCACCGCCGCGACGATCGCGCTGGTCAACCGGGTCGACCCCGTCGCCCGCATCGGCG
>JAUIHC010000420.1 GCA_030432455.1 Phycisphaerae bacterium
TGGTGACGAGCTTCACGTCGTCGTCGAGCAGCAGATCGAGGGCCATCTTCTGCTGCAGGTTTCGAGCCATGATCCCCTGCACCGGCTTGCGCGGCCCGGTGACGGGAATGACGTGCCCGGTGTCCGCAAGCAGCCGCGCGATGCCGGTGTGCGAGTCGTCGTTCTCGTCCACCAGCACGACGTACTGGTTGGGGTGGAGCGTCGGCTTCTCGATCACCGCACCGTCGGGCGTGGTGGCCGCGTGCATCTCCAGACGACTCGCCTGCACCTGACGCTCGTCGTAGAGCTCGTCGATCACCGATCCCGGCACGACCATCTGGATCCAGCCGGTGTAGAGCCAGTCCGCATCGACGCGGTCGTGCTCGAAGTCCTCGGCCGGGATGTCGAGCGCATCGCACTTCACCCGGGCGTTGATGTCCTTCGAGATGAAGATCGTCCGCAGCCCCGCCTCGTGAAGTTCGTGGGCCACACCGAGGATGCGGTTGTCCGCGACGTCGAGATCGAGGGCGAAGTTCCGCCCGCGGTCGCAGCGGTGGATGCGGACCACCCCGCCCTGCTCGTTCCACTGCACGCCTTCGAAGAGCCGGCCCTTCGAGCGGAGGTCGTCGAGTGAGCGGATCGTCTGCCGGGCGTTGCGGCCGGTCTCGTCGTTGTTCTTCTTGAAGCGGTCGAGCTCCTCGATCACGGTGAGGGGAATGACCACCTCGTGCTCGGCGAACTTGAAGATCGAGGCCGGGTTGTGCAGGAGGACGTTCGTGTCGAGGACGAAGTGCTTGCGGACGCCCGGGGGCGCTGCATCCCGGGAACGGGCGGCCGTCGGCGAGCTCTCGCCCGGATCGATCGGTGTGGAGGGAGCGGTCGGGGAAGTGGCCGAGTCGACCGTGTGGCTCAAGGCGGGAATCCTCCGTGAGGCGCCGATGGCGAGGTGTCCGGGTCCGGCTCCATCCGGCCCCGTCCCGGGGACGCCTCGGAGACTAGTCGCGGGGCGGCCGCGTGTCCCGAGGAAATTCCCGGTTTCGCGCGGAGAACACGCCTCCCCGGGCCACCCCCACCCGAGCGTCCCCGGGGCCCGCACAGGACACGCCGCCCGGGGTCGGTAGCCTCTGCGACC
Source organism: Phycisphaerae bacterium (assembly GCA_030432455.1). Lineage (GTDB taxonomy): Bacteria > Planctomycetota > Phycisphaerae > Phycisphaerales > SM1A02. The sequence goes on from JAUIHC010000420.1 coordinate 1,112, forward strand.
ATGAGCCGACGCCCCCGCCTTGACCAGTCACCCGCCCGCACGGTCCACGATCTCGTGGAGACCATGGACCGACTCTGTCCCCCGGTGCTCGCCGAGAACTGGGACAACGTCGGGCTTCTCCTCGGCCGCCGGACCGACCCGCTCGGCTCGGTGCTCCTGTGCATCGATCTGCTCGAGTCGGTGGTGGACGAGGCGATCGCCCGCGAGGTGGATGCGATCGTCGCGTACCACCCGCCGATCTTCACGGGGCTGAAGTCGCTCACCGCCGACACCGCCCAGGGCGGCGCCCTGCTCGCGACGATTCAGGCGGGTATTGCGGTCCACAGCCCCCACACCGCGGCCGATGCCGCGGTCGGCGGGGTCAACGACTGGCTCGCCGACGGACTCGGCGAGGGCGACCGCGAGGCGATCCGCCCCGCCGGAATGCTGCCGCCGACCGAGCGGTTCAAGATCGTCACCTTCGTCCCGACCGCGGCGGTGGAGGCCGTCCGCGTCGCGATGGCCGCCGCGGGTGCCGGTCGCATCGGCGGATACGACTCGTGTGCGACCGAATCGCCGGTGACCGGCATCTTCCGCGGCGGAGAGGGGACCGACCCGGTCGTCGGAGAGCGGGGACGACTGGAGCGGGTGGAGGAGATCCGTCTGGAGATGGTCTGCGGCACCGGAGCACTCGCCGCCGCGATCGAGGCCCTGCGGGCGGCGCACCCGTACGAGGAGCCGCCGATCGAGGTTCACCCGCTGGCGCCGCGGCCCGATCCCGCGATCGGCGCGGGTCGCCTCGTCCGTCTCCACCGCCCCGTGACCACGGCGACGCTGGTGGACCGGCTCCGCAGGCACCTCGGGACCGATCGCTTCAGCGTGCACGAACCGGATCGCCGCCGGAAGCACCGGGTCATCGGTCTCTGCGCCGGAAGCGGCGCGGAACTCATGCCCGACGCGTTCGACCGCGGCGCCACGCTCTTCCTGACCGGCGAACTCAAGCACCACGACGTGCTGGACGCCGGAAGACGCGACGCCGCGGTGATTCTCGCAGGCCACACCAACACCGAGCGAGGCTGGCTGAAGGTGCTGCGAAAGACGCTGCGACGCGAGTTGACGGGCGTCGAGATCGAGACGAGCAAGGCGGATCGTGATCCGTTGCGGACGGCGTGAGCGGCCGGGCCGCAACGAGTCAACCGATCAGCCCCCTCACCGCCTTCGGCGAGCTCCCCCGCGTGCGGGGGATCGGAATCGCGTGGCGAGCGTCCGGCGACCATGGCGGCGGACGAAGGCGGTTCGTCCGGTGTTGGGTTGATGGGTGTCCCCGACTTGGGGGGCCCCGACGCGGCGATGTCGGTGGGTGTCCCCGATTTGAGGGCCCCAACGCGGCGATGTTGGTGGGTGTCCCCGACTTGGGAGCCTCGACGCGGCGATGTTGGTGGGTGTCCCCGACTTGGGGGGCCTCGACTCGCGAGGACCCCCGGCACCCGCCCGAGACGCCACGACTGGCAAGAACTTCCGCGCGACATCCCAGCACCGCCGGATTCCGGCCGTAGCTTGCGAGTCCGCCTCGGCGAGAGTCGGTTCTCCAGGCTTTTGCTTGGATACCGAGCATTCGAGTTGCCCGGGTGCTGATAGCACGGTAGGATCGCACGTTGCTCACATCGTTTGCATGTCGCGATACCGGGATCCTGTACCACTCCGGGCAACGCCCCGGCTGGATGCCGCCGCAGATCCGGCGTCGAGCCCTTCGCAGGCTCGATGTGCTGGCGGCGGCGACTGCCCTGCTCGACCTCGCATCTCCGCCCTCGCATCGGCTGGAGCGTTTGCGTGGGAATCTGGCAGGAAAGTACGCCATCCGCATCAACGACCAGTGGCGGGTCGTGTTCGGATGGGACGGCGAACACGCCTTCGATGTCGCGATCGTGGACTACCACTGAATCGGACCGACACTCGAT
>JAUIHC010000013.1 GCA_030432455.1 Phycisphaerae bacterium
GCGTGGCCTCGGGTGGGCGCGTCGTCATCCGCGGCCGACTCGGGCAGCGGTGGGGACCACCAGCGACCCCGTGCGATCCGGCCCGAGGCGAGGTCGATTCGGACGAGCCCCCCGGGCGCGATCTGCTCGACCCCCGGACGGATCGACATCGGCCACGGGACGACCCCGAGGGTCAGGTACCAGCGGAGCGCGTCCTCGTCGATGCCGCGAAGCCGGCTCGCGAAGGGGTCGGGCAGCGACTCCAGCGCCCGGAGGTCGCTTGCGAACGCCACGCAGCCTCCGGCGGACGCGAGCAGGAGCGGCTTCTGCCCCGCTCGATCGCGGGCGAGCACGATCTCGCCACCCGCGCGATCGAGCAGCGCGAGCGCGAACATGCCGTCCACGCGGTCGAGCGTCTCATCGACGCCCCATCGCTCGAGGCCCGCGAGCAGGACCTCGGTGTCGCTTCGCGTGCGGAAGGTCGCTCCCGACGCCTCCAGTTCCGCCCGTCGCTCGGGGTGGTCGTGGATCGCGCCGTTGAAGACGATCGTGAATCGTCCCGACGCGGAGGTCATCGGCTGCCCCGCCTCCGGTCGCGGGTCGAAGATCGCCAGCCGGTGGTGCCGCAGGGCGACGCCGCGCTCGTGGTCGAGCAGGGTGCCGTCGCCGTCGGGGCCGCGTCGGCGCAGAGACGGCGATGTCGCGTCGATCGCCGCGGCGAGCGCGAGTCGTCGGTCGGGATCGACCAGTCCTGCGAATCCGCACACGGTCAGTCCGGCTCCGCGGCGGACGCATCGCCGACCACGGGTGCGGCCTCGGCGACGGCGGTCGCATCGGGCACTCCATCCTCGGCGTGCAGTCCGGCGTGCGCCGCGAGGATGTCCCGGAGTTCGCGACGGTCCCGGCGTTCCACCGCGGTCCGCACGCGATGCAGCAGGTCCGCGGTCTCGTCGGGATCGAGCCGGGCCTCGCGGGCGCGATGGATGCGCGGATGATCGCTCGGTTCCGAGTCGGCGCCGATCAGGAGCTCCTCGTGGATCTTCTCGCCGGGCCGGAGTCCGGTGATGCGGATCGCGATGTCGCCGTCGGGATGGGCGTCGTCGAGAACGGAGAGCCCGCTCAGCTCGATCATGCTGCGGGCGAGGTCGAGGATGCGGACCGGCTTGCCCATGTCGAGCAGGAACACCTCGCCGCCCCGGGCCATCGCCGCGGACTGCAGCACGAGCTCCGCGGCCTCGGGGATCGTCATGAAGTACCGCGTGATCTCGGGGTGGGTCACGGTGACGGGACCGCCCGACTCGATCTGTGCTCGGAACCGCGGCACCACCGAGCCGCTCGACTCGATGACGTTGCCGAAGCGGACCATGCAGATGATCGGGGAGACGATGGGGGAGACGACGCGATCGGCACTCGTCGGATCGACCGCCGGGACCGACGCGCGGGCCTGGACCGCGAGTTCCGCGATCCGCTTGCTCGCCCCCATGACATTGGTGGGTCGGACCGCCTTGTCGGTCGAGACCAGCACGAAGCGTTCCACCCGGTGCCGGATGGCGGCGTCGATCACCGCCGCGGTGCCGAGCACGTTGGTGCGGACACCCTCGGGTTCGTTCGCCTCGACGATCGGCACGTGCTTGTACGCGGCCGCGTGGAAGACCACCTCGACGCCTTCGCGGGTGAAGACCTCGTCGAGCAGGGCCTCGTCGCAGACATCGCCGAGCACGGTCCGGACGGCGTCGGCCCGGTCGGGAGCCGCCTTCTCGAGTTCCAGCCCGATGCGGTACAGGTTGAACTCCGACTGATCGAGGATCACCAGCCGACGAGGGCCGGTCGCGAGGATCTGGCGGCAGAGTTCGCTGCCGATCGATCCCCCGCCGCCGGTCACGAGCACGATGCGATCGCCGATCGCCCGGTGCAGCAGATGCTCGTCCGCGGTCACGGTCCGGCGACCGATGAGATCCTCGACGTCGAGCTGTCGCAGATCGCGGAAGCCGGCCCGACCGGCGACGAGCTCCTCGAGCGTGGGCACGGTGAGCACCCGGACGCCGAGCGGACGAAGCCGGGCGAGGATGTCGCGCCGCGTGTCGGGGGCGACCGAGGGCAGGGCGAGAAAGACCGCCTCGATCCGCTCCGCGGCGATCAGGCGGGCGAGACTCGTCGCGGGGTGGATCGGAAGATCCATCACCTTCCGCCCGTGGAGGCGGGGGTTGTCGTCGACGAAGGCGACCGCCCGCCAGATCGGATCGCGGGCGAGCGCGGTCGCGAGCCCCGCGCCCGCGACGCCCGCGCCGTAGACCACCACCCGCACCGCCTCGGCCTCGGTCGCGGTGGACCGCAGCAGGTGGCCCGCGAGCAGTCGGAGGCTCCAGGTGCCGAGGAATCCGAAGATTCCGAAGTTCACGAAGACCGCCCGGGACTGACCGCCCTCGCGGTCGAGGATGAATCCGAGGCCCGCCACGACCGTGGCGGCGATCGCCGACGCGATCGCAATCCGCGGCGCCATGAGCGGGCCCGCGTAGCGGACCACGATCCGGTAGACGCCCGCGACCCGGAACATCGCCACCCCGACGAGCGGGGCGAGCAGCAGCACCGAGCGGTGGTCGGCCAGGCCGGCCCCGAAGACGTCGTCGTATCGCAGGGCGATCGCCAGCATCATCGCCACCGCGAGCACCGCGAGATCGCCCGCGACCAGCAGGGTGAACTTCACGGGTCGCGCGGCGCCTGCGAGCAGGCGGGCGAGTCCGGCTCGCTGCTCGGGGCTCACGTCGCCGGACACCGGACGACCCGGTCCCCTCGCAACTCGTAGCGGTCACCGGTGTGCGGGCAGGTCGTCTCGGCGTCGCCCTCGACCGGGAGGTCGAGACGCTCGCCGTAGGCGCTCATCCAGCCGACCCGTCGCGCGGGCACGCCGACGACCAGCGCGTAGGGCGGCACGTCGCGGTTGACCACCGCCCCGGCGCCGACGAAGGCGCCCTCGCCGACGGTCGTGCCGCAGACGATGGTGCAGTTGGCCCCGAGGGTCGCCCCGCGGCGGACCACGGTGTCGCGGTACTCGTCTCGTCGGCTCACCGCGGACCGCGGGTTGTAGACGTTGGTGAACACCATGCTCGGCCCGCAGAAGACATCGTCCTCCAGCACCACGTTGTCGTAGACCGAGACGTTGTTCTGGATCTTCACATTCCGACCGATGGTGACATCGTTGCCGACGAAGACGTTCTGCCCGAGCGAGCACCCGGCGCCGATCGTCGCGCCGCCGCAGACATGCACGAAGTGCCAGATCCGCGAGCCGGCGCCGATCGAGGCGCCGTCGTCCACGATGGCGGACGGGTGGATGGTGGCGTCGTCGGCGATGAGGCTCATGGAATCGCTCCCGACCGGGGATCGCCGGTCAATACTCGAGCGGAAGACTCACGGTGCGGTTGTCGCGGGCCGAGAGGTAGGCGGCGATCAGCACCTCGAGGCTCTTGAGCCCCTCGCGACCGTCGGTCTCGGGGCGGCAGCGACCGCGAAGGACGTCGATCATGTTGCGGTAGTAGCGGGGGTGCCCGTAGCCGTAGACCGAGGTGGTCTCGTAGTTCGCGTTGCGGACATCCTCGTCGTAGTCGCGACGGTCGGCGAACTCCCAGGTCTGGATCTCGTTCACCGCGACCCCGCCGATCCGCACCGAGCCGGTCTCGCCGAGGATGGTGAGCGACCCTTCGAGGTTCTTCGGGTACGCCAGCATGGTGACCGCCACCGATCCGAGGGCGCCGCTCCGCCAGCGGACGTTCATGACGCCACTGTCCTCGACCTGGATGTCGCGGGCGAGGGTGCCGGTCATCGCCTGCACGCTCGCGATCGGACCGATCAGCCAGTCGAGCAGGTCGATGTAGTGGCTGGCCTGGTTCATGAACGCGCCACCGTCGAGCTCCCAGGTCCCGCGCCACCGATCGGTGTCGTAGTACGCCTGCGGTCGCGTCCAGAACACGCTGACGTTCGCCATGTAGATGCGGCCGAACCGCCCTTCGGCGATGGCGCGGCGAAGAAGCTGGAGCGTGGCGTTGAACCGGTTCTGCTTCACGACCAGCAGGTGCACCCCGGCCCGGTCGCACGCCTCGACCATTCGGAGACCGTCCTTCCACCGCGTCGCCATCGGCTTCTCGGTCATCACGTGCACGCCCGCCTCGGCGGTCTCGATCGTCTGCCGGGGGTGCATGCCGCTCGGGGTGCAGACCGCCACCACGTCGGGGGCGGCGTGCTCGAGCATCTCCGGAAGCAGGTCGTAGCGGGGCGCGTCGGCGGGGATGAAGTCCTGCGACAGGCGGGCGGGGTCGTTGTCGCACGCGCCGACCAGTTCGAGATTCTCGGAGAGGTCCGCGATCGCGTTGAAGTGGTTCTTCGAGATGCGTCCGCAGCCGACCACGCCGATGCGGATCCGCCGGTCGAGGATGGGGGTCTTCTGCCTGCCGATCATGCGTGTCCGTCGCTGGTCCACCCGAGGCACGGGCCGAGGCCCGAGGCGGGGGAGAGGTCCCGAAAGCGGACCAGTCTATCGCGAACAGGGCCCCCTCACGCTCGGACGACGGGCTGCCGGATCCGACCCAGTACCGCGTGGATCGCGGTGCAGACCGCCTCGAACTCACCGTCGGTCATCGACGGAAAGAGCGGAAGCGAGACACACCCTCGGAACCATGCCTCACCACCCGGGAAGGCGTCCGGAGCGACCGCGCCGCCGTCCGCGCGGGCGGTTCGCGACCAGTGGGTCATGCGGTGGAGGGGCTTGTAGTGGACGCTGGTGCCGATCTGATGCTCGCGCAGACCGTCGATGAACGCATCCCGGTCGAGCCCCGCGGCCGGATCGAGATGAATGGCGAAGAGGTGCCACGCGTGACCGTCGGGATCGTCCGGGATCGCCGGGAGCCGCACGCCCTCGATCCCGGCGAGTCGCTCGCGATACCGGCCGACGAGGCGGGCCCGGGCCGCCCGGAACTCCTCGGCCCGCTCCAACTGGGCGAGTCCGATCGCGGCGGCGAGATCGGTCAGGTTGTACTTGTAGCCCGCGGCGACCACGTCGTACTCCCAGCGGGCGTTCACATTGGTGTGCCGGTCCCACGCCGACCGGTCGATCCCGTGCAGACGCATCCGCCGGATGCGGTCGGCGAGGTCGTCGTCGTCGGTGGTGACCATCCCCCCCTCGCCGGTCGAGATGGTCTTGTTGGCGTAGAAGCTGAAGCAGCACGCGGCCGAGCCGATCGCGGCCCCGACCGGCGATCCGTTGGAGTGACGGCTGGGGAACGCGTGCGCCGCGTCCTCGACGATGGTCACGTGTCGCTCGGTGCAGAGATCGACGATGCCGGGCCGCTCGGTGGTGCCCCGCATGCGGCAGGCCCGCCCCGCGAAGTGCACCGGCATCACGCAGGAGATCGAGGGATGAGCGTCGAGGGCCTCGGCCACGATCTCCGGGGTCAGCAGTCCGGTGGTCGGATCGACATCGGCGAGCCGGACCCGACCCCCCAGGTACTCGACGACCTCGGCGGTCGCGGTGAAGGTGAGCGTCGGGACCAGCACCTCGGAACCCGGGCCCACGCCCGCCGCCTCGCAGGCGAGATGCAGCGCGGCGGTGCACGAGTTGACCGCGATCGCATGCGTCGCGCCGACCCGATCTCCGAAGTCCGCCTCGAAGTCGAGGACCTTGCCGCCGCTGGTCAACCAGCCGCTCTCCAGCACCTCCCGGAGGTAGCGGAGCTCGTTCCCGCCGGCGTCGAGTCGAAAGAAGGGGACCTTCATCGGTCGCATTGTCCCGGATCGGCGGTCGCGGATCCACCCCGGGGTCTCGAACTCCCGAATCCCGCGAGGGCGGCCACGGTCATCGCGAGGATCCGGAGATCGCCTCCCAGGGTTCGATCGCGGATGTATGCCTCCGCCATCGCGAGTTTTCGGGGCAGGATCTCGTCGCGATAGCAGGCCTCGGGGTCGGGGCTGGCGGCGAGGATCGACTCCTCGTCGCGGAACGCGATCGAGGCCGGATCGGTGATGCCCGGGCGGATCGTGAGCACGCGATCCCACGCCTCCCGGTGGACCTCGGTCCACTTCGGGACCTCGGGTCGCGGACCCACGAGGCTCATGTCGCCGACCAGCACATTCCAGAGCTGCGGCAGTTCGTCGAGCTTCGTGCGGCGGAGGACCCGACCGACCGCGGTGGTCCGGGCGGTGTCGCCCGCGTCGAACGACCCCTGCTCACTGCCCGCCCGGACCGTCATGGAGCGAAACTTCACCAGTCGGAAGGGGCGTCGATCCCGCCCGACGCGGACCTGCCGGAAGAACGGTCCGCCCGGACTGGTCGCGGCGACGAGCACGCCCAGCACCACGAGCAGCGGGCCGAGGACCAGCAGCCCGATCACCGCCACCGCCAGATCAACGGCCCGCTTCACGAGTCGCTCCGGACCCGGGAGCCCGCGGTCGTGCGGGTGGCGAGATCCTCGAGGTGCCTCGCGAACCGCGTGATCTCGTCGGTGTCGCCGATCGTCGATCGATACGTCCGCACGCGGTCGCGGAGAGCCGACACCGCATCACGATCGTCGGCGAGGGTCGCGGCGAGTGCGGCGAGCGATCCCGCGTCGTCCGGCTCGTAGCGGCGGCCCACGCCATGCTCGTCGATGAGTCGGGCGATCGCACCGCCGACGCCCGCCACGACCGGAAGACCGGCCCCGAGGTACTCGTCGATCTTGTTCGGCACGTTGCGACGGAAGTTCTCGATGTCGAGGTACGGCGCGAGACCGAGATCGGCGTGCCGGTACGCGACGACGAGTTCCGCCAGTCCCACCCGCGGCAGGACGAGCACGGAATCGATCGTCCGGGCGGCCTCCGCGATCCGGTTCCAGCGATCGCCGCTGCCCAGAAGCACGATCCGTACCCGACCCGGGGCGTCGCGGTCGAGTCGGCGTCCCGCCTCGACCGCGATGTCGAGGCCGTAGGTCCGGCCGAAGGCGCCGGCGAAGACGAGCGTCAGGCGATCGTCGGGCGTGAAGCCGAGGTCGGCGAGGCGAGTCCGGGCGTGAGAGAGCTCGGACGCCGCCGGCTCGGGGGCCCGGAAGCGGAAGGCGAACGCCCGGTCGTCGTCCCGCCGCGGTCGGCCCGCGTGCTGCACGCCCCAGTCCACGTACTCGTCGGTGACCCCGACGATCGCGGTCGCCTCGGACATGGCGCGTCGGGCCATGCCGTAGTAGCGACGCAGGGCGAGTCGGGCGGCGGGACGGGCCGAGGCGGGCACGCGGTCGATCCAGAGGTCGGGCCAGAGGTCGCGGATGTCCACCACCGACGGGATCCCATGAGCCGTGGCGTAGGACACGACCGAGGACGCGAACTCGGGCGTCGGCCAGCCCGAGACCACCAGATCGGGCGGCGGCTGCGTCTCCACGGCCCGCCGCCAGCGGGAGGCGAGGAGTTCGTGATGCAGGAGTCGCCGCGGCCCCACATGTCGTCGGTAGCCGAGCGAGCGCAGGAGCCGGACCCGGAATCGCTCGTCCACCCGGATCTCGGCATCTCCACCCGTCCGGTGTCGCTTGCCGTAGTGGTCGAAGTCGGGCGTCCACCAGGTCACATCGTGACCCCGTTCGACCAGCCGTCGTGCCAGCAGTCCGGCCCGCATCGGCCTCGCCTCCGGCTCGGAGGGGATCGGCTCGAAGTGGGTGACGATCCAGATCCGGTGCGACGGCACGCGGTCCTCGCCATGGGACGGGGCGGAGGTCATCCGGTCATCATCCCACGCGGGGGCGCTGGACGCGTCGGCCGGGCCGTCCGGACTCCGCGGCGACACAGCAGGATCGTCGTCGCCCCGACCAGCACCATCGCCCCGGAGAGGATCCAGAGCATGGACACCGGCGTGCATCCGACCGCGGCGGCGCAGAGGATCGCGAGCGTCATCAAGGCGATCCGCAGGCCGCCGACGAGGGTCTGCGTCCAGAGGCGTTCGAGCAGTCCGAGGATCGGCACGACCGGGATGGCGACGAAGTCGGCCGCCACGCCCGGAATCATGGCGATGAGGAACGGTCCGGCATCTCGCCATGCCGGCCCCAGGATCGCGGCCAGCATCATCGGACCGAGCACCGCCATCGGCACGAAGAGGATCGCGGCCAGAACGGCGAGCCGTCCGGTCGCGGCGGCGAGCACCGGCGAGGGATCGAGCCGTTCGCGGAGACGACGGGCCGACTCCGCCACGAGCACGACCGACATCGAGGTCCCGATGATCGCGAGCGGTCGCACCACGATTCGCAGGAGCAGGTTGACGCGGCCTGCGATCTCCGCCCCGAATCCCGCGGAGATCAGCGGCGTCGGCAGCAGCACGGCGATCTGCTCCATGAGATGCGACCACAGCAGGATCGTGGGGAACCGGCGGTATCGGCGAGCCAGACGTCGGAGTCGATCGGCCGGCAGACGAGGGCGTCGGCACGCCGGGTCGGCCGCCAGCCGGATCGCCAGCACGGCAAGCTCGGCCGCCTGACCGGCGATCCATCCCGCCACCAGCCACGACAGATGATGATCGCTCAGGGCGGTCGCGGCGAACAGGCCGCCCATGACTGCGCCGTTGGCGAGTCGTCCCGCCGCCATCGCCGCGATGAACCCCCGCCGGGTCGCCCATCCCAGGGCGAGCGCCCGCCCGCCGACGATCGCGGTCGCCAGCGGCACCGACCACGGCAGCGAGCTCAGCCGGGTGGCGTCGGTCCACGCGAGGACCGCGCCCCCGAGGACCTCCATCGCGAGCCACGAGATCGTCGTCACGATCGGAATCAGCAGACCGCCCAGGACGAGGATGCCGACGGCTCGATCATCGCGCACCGGGAGCGGGATCGCCGCCTCCAGTCGTCCGCTCGCGGGCATCCCGAAGAGCACGGCGCAGACCGCGAAGACGCCGAGCACGCCGAAGTCGGCGGGGTCGACGTGACGGGCGGCCACCAGCGTGCCGAGGAACAGCAGCCCCTGTCCAGCGGCCGACGCGACGACGAGTCGAACGGTCGGCCGAGTGGTCGTCGGTGCGTCCCCGAGGGCGGATCGCAGTCGTTGTCGAGCGAATCGAAGCACGGGGCCGGAGATCTCGCGGGAATCGGGGGCGGTCTGGGACGCCGGACCGGATGCTAACCGCGGCGTCCCTGCGACTCGGTGCGGTCATTCCGAGCCGGTACCCTTCGACGCCTGTCCGTCTCCACCCGTGCTCTGGGATGCACCCGCTGCATGTCCACCGAACCGCGTCGCCCGACGATCATCCTGCTCACCCGCGACTACCCGTTCGGTGGTGGCGAGGCCTTCATCCAGGACGAGGTCGCGCGGCTCTCCCGGTTGGGTCGGCTCGTGGTGCTGCCCGCGTTCGACGCCCGCGGCGCCGACGCCCGATCGGTGCCCGAGGGCGTCGGACTGGACACCGGGCTCGTCCGCACGTCGTTCGCGAGCGTGCTTCGCCCCCGCATCGCGGCGACCCTGCTGGCCGCCGCGGTCCGTGAACTCCGAGCCCGGCCCGACCTGCTCCGGTCGATCGCCACGATCCGTCGATTCCTCGGGTATCTCCTGCGGGCGGGGCGGGTGCTGGCCTGGGTCGCGGCGACCAGGGCACGCGGGGAAGCCCCCACGCGGGTGATGGCGTTCTGGTCGAACGCCGAGGCGTTCGGGATGGCCCTCGCCGCCCGCCGCGATCCCGCGATCATGCTGGTCTCCCGATCGCACCGCTTCGATGTCTGGGACGACGAGAACCCGGGCGACTACCTCCCGTTCCGCGGCGACATCGCGCGGCACAGTCACCGGCTCCTGCCCTCGTCGCGGATGGCGGCCGCTCATCTCCGCCGCACCCTGCCCGTCGAGTCGGACCGGATCCTGGTCGCCCCGCTCGGCGTGGAGCCTCCGTTCGAGCCCGAGCCGTGGACCCGACGCGACGGGGACGACGAGGTGCTGATCGTCTCCTGCTCGACCGCGGCACCGGTGAAGCGGCTGCCGCTGGTCGCCGCCTCGATCGCCGCCGCCGCGGCGGGGGATTCCGGGCGACGCTGGCGATGGGCGCACCTCGGGGCGGGCGAGGATCAGATCCGACGGGCCCTCGAAGGCGGACCCGGGAATCTCGCGGCGGAGTTCCCCGGCTGGCTGCCCCGCGAGGAGATCTACCGGTTCCATCGTGACCGGCAGCCGAACTGCTTCGTGAATCTCTCCTCGTCGGAAGGCGTTCCACTCAGCATCATGGAGGCGTTGTCGATGCGGGTGCCGGTGGTCGCGACCGCGGCGGGCGGTACCGGCGAAATGATCGACGACGGCGTGGGCGGACTGTTGCCGGTGGAGGTCGATGCGGCGACCGCCGCGGCGGCGATCCGGCGGGTGGTGGATGCGGGCGAGCCGATGCGGGCGGCGGCGCGTCGCCGCTACGAGGTCGAGGCATCCACCGAGGTGGCGGTGGCGGCGCTTCGGACCGGGGTTCCGGAGTTCCTGTCCCCTGCCTGACGGATCGATCGGGACCGCGGCCCGATCGGGTGGTCCGTACACTCGCGGTTCATGCGCGTTCTCCATCTGGTTTCCGAGCCGGGGCCCTCCGGTCGCGGGGTGCCTCAGAAGGTGGCCCGGACCGTGGAGATCTGGCGGAGACTCGGCATCGAGGCCGACCACCTCGACCTCGCGACGGCGCGGCTCGGACTCGACGGCCTCGATCCCGCGACCGACTCGCCCGGTTCTCCCTCGCGTCGCTGGGGCTGGATCCGCGAGATGGACCGTCGCGGTCGGCGACTGCTCGAGGTGCTCGATCGCGAGCGACCCGATGTCGTCTACACCCGCGAACTCGTCTGGGCGCCCGCGATCGAGTCGATCTTCCGGCGGCACCGGGTGGTGGTCGAGATCAACTCCGATCGAGCCGAGGAGCTTCGGCCGGTCTCGCGGGCGGCGGCGGCGTTCTGGCGGGGCACCGCGGGTCGCCTGCTGCGTCGGGCCGCCGGAATCGTGACGGTGACCGGAGAACTCGGTGACCGCCTGGCCCCGCCCCGCATTCCTCGGATCGTCCTTCCCAACGGGGCCGCGGTGCCGTCGGTCATGCCCGATCGACGGCCGGACGCCGAGCGTCCGCTGGTGTCGATGCTCGTCGGTGGTCCCGGACCGTGGCAGGGCGTGGATCGGGTCGGCGAACTCGCCGAGCGGCTGCCGGCGTTCGACTTCGTGGTCTGCGGCGATCCCGGGGCCGCGGGCGACGCCCTTCCTCCGAGCGTCCGGCGGCTTCCTCCGCTGGTGCGGCAGGACCTGGCGGATCTCCTCGCCCGGTCCGCGGCGTGCATCGGCACCCTCGCACTCTCCCGCAAGCGGATGGCCGAGGCGTGTCCGCTCAAGTCGCGGACCGCGCTCGCTGCGGGCGTCCCGTTGATCTACGCCTACGACGATCCGGCGCTGGCGGGGGACGAGCCGTTTGCGCTTCGGGTCGCCGATCGGGACTCGTGGTCCGACGAGGATCTCGACCGGATCCGACGATTCGTCCGCCACGCCGCCGCGAGTCCCGACCTGGGCGAGGACGCCTGGCGATTCGCGCGGGAACATCTGGATGTGACCGCGATCGAGCGTCGGCGTCTCGAGTTCATGGCGTCGATCCAGCGCCGCTGAACATCGCTGAACATCGCTGAACATCGCTGAACATCGCGGAGCCTCGGGGAGTCGATCCGGCCCCCCGACGCGGCTGGTACCCTTCGACCCCGTGCCGATCAGCGAACAGAGCAGGTCCGGGACGGGTGACGAGGCGGACGAGATCGCCCTCGACCCCGCCATCGCCCCCGGCATCGTCGAAGCCCCGTCGCGCGAGCGGCGGGGCCGGATCGTGGCGGTCGTCCTCAATCCGTTCCTGAACGACACGCGGGTGCTCAAGCAGGCCCGATCGCTGCGGACCGCGGGCTACGAGGTGCACGTCGTCGCGGTCTGGAAGCCGGGGCTCGCGGTCGAGGACGAGGTCGACGGACTTCCGGTGCATCGGGTGCGGTTGTCGTCGGCGGCGGTGCTGGGCATGCCGCGGGTGTGGCTGACCCGGCGGTCCGATCGCCTGCGGCGACTGCTCGAGCGACGGTCGGCGGCCTGGTGCGAGATACCGTCGTCGTCGCCGCCGTCGGGCCGAACGGATCCCGGGGCATCGCCCGGGTCGTCCGCGTCTTCTGGATCATCTGGATCATCTGGATCATCTGGATCATCGGACGCGACCGACGCGACGAGTCGCGGTCCGCGGATCCGGGGACTCTGGCGGGTCCGGCGTCTTCTGAACGCGCCTCGATCCATCGCCCGCCGTGGTGTCCGGTCGCTGCTTCGCCGACTGCTCGCCCCCGAGGCGTTGTATCCGGCGCGTCAGATCGGGATGAGCCTCGATCTCGCCGGACGGGTGCTCGCCCTCGAGCCCGACATCGTGCACTGTCACGACCTCAACACGGTCGTCGCGGGTCATCTGGTGCGGCGGGTGCGGGGCTGTCCCGTGGTCTACGACTCGCACGAGCTCTGGCTCGAGCGGAACATCGCGGGACGGTCGCGTTTCTGGGATCGGCTCCAGTGGGGACTCGTCGAACGCCGGCTCATCGGCCGCTGCGCCGCGGTGAGCACCGTGGCCGAAGGCATCGCCCGCCATCTCGAACGCCGGTACGGACTGGCGACGGTGGAACTCATCCGGAACGTGCAGCCGTTCACGCCGCCCGCCCCGACATCGCATCTGCTCGCGGACGATCTGGGCATCGACCGCGAACGACGGATCGCGCTCTACGCGGGCGGCATCCTGCGTCACCGCGGCATCGAGCAGCTCATCCGCGCCGCGACCCTCGCGAGCGACCGGACCGCGTGGGTCGTCATGGGCTACGCCACGGAGCCCGCCTATCTCGACGATCTCAAGAGGCTCGCGGAACGCGAGGGCGTGCTCGGCTCGCGGGTCTACTTCCGCGACGCGGTGCCGCCCGATGCGGTGAATGAGTACGCCGCGAGTTCCGATCTTGCGGTGGTACCGACCGAGGCGATCTGCCTCAGTTACGAATTCGAAGCCAGCAACAAGATCTTCCACTCGGTGATGGCCCGGGTGCCGGTGGCGATGAGCGACCACATCGAGAAGCGACTGGTCAACGAGCGGCATGGGATCGGCGTGCTCTTCGACGAGACCGACCCGGCCGAGATCGCTCGGGTCGTCGAGGGGTTCCTCGACGACGGCCCCGCGTACGCGGCCGCGGTGGAGAACTGCGGACGGGCCGCCGAGGTGCTCAACTGGGAGCACGAGGAGCGGACGCTTCTGGCGATGTTCGCACGGGTGACGAGCGAGGGGAAGGCGGTTCCAGCCCGATGATCGCGGATCGCTACCGGTCGCTGCTCGACCATCTCGGCCCGACCATGTCGCTGACGGCGCTGCGGTCGTCGCCCGCGACCGACGGCGTGGCCCTGCGACACGATGTGGACCACGATCTCGGCGTGGCGCTGGACATGTCGGCCTGCGAGCGCGACCGCGGCGATTCTCGGGCGACCTGGTTCATCCTTCACACGCATCCGTACTGCGATGATGCGGTGTTTCTCGACCGGCTGCGACAACTGGTGGACGACGGTCACGAGATCGGACTGCATCTCGACGCGATCGGTGCCTGGTGGCGGAACGAGACCGACGATCCGCTCGGCGAGCTTGAACGCTGGCTCGATCGCGTCCGCGGCGCCGGCATCGAGATCGTCGCGAGCGCCGCTCATGGCGCTCGGGCGTGCTACGAGGGCGGCTTCGCGAACCACTGGATCTGGTCGGAGCTGCGAGGCGACGATCCGGCGGCGGCGATGGACGGCATCTCCGCCGAGGGCATCGCGGTGGACGATCCGGTGTTCCGACTCCGGTACCCGACCGATCACCGGATCCGACGATCCGACGGTGCGGTCCTCGACCTCTGGTCGGCCTCGATGGCGTCGCTCGGCATCGAGTACGAGGCGTGCACCGTGCCCGTCGATCGGTACTGGAGCGATTCCGGCGGCGCGTGGACGCGGTCGCCCGACCCGATGGACCACGACCTCTCCCGCGGTCGGCATCAGGTGCTGGTGCACCCGTGGTGGTGGCAGGCGCCGCGTCGATCGACGCTGGTGCTCTCGACCGCCCGGAGCGGGACGAAGTGGTTGTGCGGGCGGCTCGAGAGGGCGACCTCGGCCACCGTCCTGCACGAGCGGACGCTCAACCAGCACGGCTCGACGACCGAGCCCGCGACCGGGCTCAAGCGGACCGCGGGAGATCTGGTCGGCCTGTTGGAGGACGCGGATCGGGTCACCCGGCTGGTCGAGACCGGGCTCGCCGGTCATCGCCGATCGAAGGTCGATCTGGTGGAGGCGAACGTCTACCTGCCGCATGTCGATCTCGATCTGCTGAGGCACGATGACGTCACGGTCGTGCATCTGCATCGGGATCCGGCGGGCGTGGTCCGCTCGATCCTCGAACGCGGCTGGTACGACCCGCCCGGGGATCGCCGTCATCCGATCTTCGCCGTGCCGGGGTGGGACTCGATGGATCGGGTGGCCCGGGCGTGCACCTACTGGGCAGAGACGAATCGTCGTCTCCTCGACGCGTTCCCCGAGGCGATCCGCGTCGCGGTCGAGGACCTGCAGCGGGATCCGGCATCGCTTCCTCGACTCGCCGCCCGACTCGGTCTCGTCTGGCATGCGATCCCCGCCGCGTGGGACGAGGGGCCGGTGGATCGAACCGCCGACTGGACGACGCCGCCGGTCGAGGACTGGGGCGAGGGCGATCGTCGGACATTCCAGCGGCTCTGCGGGCCGGTCGCCGAGCGGCTCGGGCGTGAGCTCCACATCGGCGACGGCGTCGCTGCGGATGTCCGGGCGGGCTCGGAAGGACCGACGCTCGACCGACCGGCTCGCGTCCGCTCGACGCGTCTGCAGACGGGACGCGTGCGAGGTTGTCGGTGGGAACCGGTCGGGACCCCGATTCGTCGGTGGTTGGGGCGGTCCCATCCCGTCGTGCTGTGCGGGGAGTCCGGGCGGGGCGCGTCCGCGGGCCTGTCCCGCGGGGCCGGCTGGGATGGTGGCCCGCCGCCCCGAGTCGCCGGTCGGCTCCCGGCGTCGGCGTGTCTCGAGGGTGAGCTGGATGTCGGCGTTCGAGGAGCCGGATTCGCGGGCCGACTCTTCGCGGTCGAGGTCGATCGGCGGGGCGATGTGATCCGTCGAATCCCGCTGCTCAGGATCGAACCCGGCCGTCGGGCGGAACGCTTCGCGGTTCGGATCGATCCCGCCGCGGCGGCGGTCCATCCGGTGGTGCTGATCGACGCCGCGGACGAGCCGTGGCGGATCACGGTCGTGGGACTCGACTGGCGGGTGTTCGCGTCGCCGCGTCGAACGCCCTGAACCGAGTTCCGGCGAGGGCGTCGCTACATGCCATCCAGCGACGCATCGTCCTCGGCGAGCTCGTCCGTCTCGTCGAGTGCGTCGTCGTCACCGTCGGTACCGGTCTTCCAGTCGCCGAGCGGTTCGATCCGCACGAGTCCGGTGCCGGACACCGTGAGCGCCGGCGTGTCGGGCGACAGTTCCAGATGCGGACGACGGGGCGGCACCACCGCGAGCACGATGTGCTCGGCGAGGAAGGACCGCACCGTGCGCATCTCGTCCTCGGTCAGCCGCGCGAGATCGCGACCATCGACGAGCACGATCGACCCGGGGGCGGTGCGGGTCGCGAGCACGATCGCGACCATCAGTCGTCCGACCGGCTTGCTCGCACCGTCCTCGCGAGGGAGGTGGTCGCCGGGGGTGAAGCCGAGATCCAGGAGCCGCTCGCGGTGAACCGCGACGACCAGCGATCGGAACGCCTCGAACTCGTCGGGCGTCCACCCGATCCGTGTGAGATGAGCCCGGTCCACCGGCCATCGCGATGTCGCCACCGCCACGTGCCCGGCCCACGGCGCGGCCTGCCCCGACTCGGAGATCGCCTGCACGACCCAGCCCGCGGTGTGACGGTCCGGGATGAAGCCGCAGTCGAGGACCGCGATGTCGCCCGGCGCGAGATCGACCCGCGGGATCGGCGAGCGGGCGCGATCGCCCCCGCGTCGGAACCCGACCCGGAGTGTCGCCGGGGGCGCCTCCGAGGTGACGGCGGTCCCGTCGAAGTCGTGCAGGAACGACCGGTACCGCCGCACCATTGGATAGAACCGGTTGAGGCTCGTGGTCGTCCGCATCAGCTCGCGGAACGCCATCAGGGCGTAGGGGAGGGCGATGAGGAAGCTCGCCGCGGTCCTCCATCCGCCGCCGCCGAGACCGATGCCCAGGACCGTCAGCGAGAGCACCGTGGTGAGCAGCAGGTTGCCGATGGCCTCGCCTTCGTCGGAGGTTCGAAGCCGCATCCCGTACATCGAGAGGTACCGGTCCTTGCCGGGCATCGGCGGATCGTCGTGGGCGGGAGGGAACGGCGAGCCGGCCTCGATCAGCAGGTCGCGGGTCTCGTCGCGGGCGTCGGCGATCGAATCCTCGAACGCCAGCGACATCCGGGCGCTGCGGAGGTTCACCCGGTACGCGGCGATGCCGAAGCCGCCCGCCACGAGGAGGATCACGCCCGCGAGGATCGGATCGACCGCCACCAGCACCGCGGAGGCGAGCAGCAGCTTCACGCCCGCACTGACCGATTGCAGCAGCAGCACCGCGAAGCGGGAGCAGAGGATCGAATCCGACCGGACCAGCCGCTGGATCT
>JAUIHC010000421.1 GCA_030432455.1 Phycisphaerae bacterium
CTCGATCGTTCCGTCGGCCGTCCACCGGCATCGGTCACCGGTGCGGTACATCCGGCCGTTCGGCGTGGCGACGAAGCGCTCGTCGGTGAGGGCCGGACGATCGAGGTAACCCAGCGCCAGCCCGGCTCCACCGCACCACAGCTCGCCGGGCACGCCGACGGGAACCGGACTTCCATCGGCATCGAGGATGCCCACCGTCGTTCCGGGAATCGGACGACCGATCGGGATCGCGCCCTCCTCCACGTCTTCGGGTGTGACGCGATGGCAGCAGGTGAAGGTGGTGTTCTCGGTCGGGCCGTAGCCGTTGATGATCGCCGTGTCCGGCAGCGCCTCCATCGCCCGGCGCACGTGCGGAGCCGAGAGGACGTCGCCGCCGGCGAGCAGCTGTCGCAGCCCCTTCAGGCGCTCGAGCCCGTCATCGGTCATGACCTCGAAAAGCCCGGCGGTCAGCCACAGGGTCGTGACCGCTTCGCGTTCGACCACCGAGCCGATGCCTGCCAGCGACGTGTCGTCCGCCGCCAGAACGACGAGCCGGCCACCATGCAGGAGGGGACCGAAGATCTCGAAGGTGGAGGCGTCGAAAGCGGGATTGGACGCGTGGAGGAACACCTCGTCGGCCCCGTAGCGGATCACCCCGCCCGGCTCGACCAGACGCAGGATCGCCCGCTGGGGAACGATCACGCCCTTCGGCTTCCCGGTGGAGCCCGAGGTGTACATCACGTAGGCGGGATCTTCCGCCTTGATCTCGACGTCGGGCGCCCGTCCTCCGGAGAGTGCCGCGGGGTCGATCACCCGCAGTCCGGGAATCGGGCGGTTGGAAAGCACCACCTCGACCCCGGCATCCTCCAGCGTCTCGCGCACCCGGGCATCGGGGTCCGAAGGATCGATCGGCACGTAGCAGGCACCCGCCCGCAGCACGCCGAACATCGCGGCGATGGATGAACGGCCGCGGGGGAGCAGAATCGCCACCCGGTCGCCGCATCCGACCCCGGCTTCCGCCAGGCCGCCGGCCACCGCCTCGACGCGAGCGTCCAGATCGGCGTAGGTCCACACGCCCTCGGCGTCGCTCACCGCGGTCTTTCCGGCATGTTTCGCCGCCGTTTCCCGGAAACGCCGGTCGACGGACGGGGCCGCGGGCTGCAGGTCCCGACCCGACCAGTCCGCGAGTTCACGCCCTGCGGCTTCACCGAGCAAGGAAAGCGCGCTCACCCGGCCGGCGGGGTCGTCCGCCGCCTGCTCGAGAAGCTCCCGGAACGCCGCCAACCAGGCGGACATCGTCTCCGGATCGATCAGCTCGCGGTTGTAGGTCGAGGACAGCAGCAGACCGTCCGGCGACTGCATCAGGTTGAGGAAGATCGTCGAATTGCTGTAGCGGGCCGGCACCGTTTCGACCCGGGCCGTCAGCCCCCCGAAGGATCCCGGATCCCCGGAAGGCTCGAAGTTGAAGATGAACTCCATCAGGGGACGGCGCCCCCCCTCGCGGCCGAGCTTCAGGGTCCGCAGCAGTCGGCCATACGTCACGTCTCCGTGTTCCAGGGCGTCGAGCTGACCCGACGACGCGGAGGCGACCAGATCCTTGAACGATCCGTCCTCGCCGATCTCGGCCAGCAGCGGCAGGAAGTTCACGCAATGCCCGACCAGTTCGTCGTCTCCGTCGTTCATCTGGCCGGCGGTCGGGAAGGTCATCACGAAACGATCCTGGCCGCTGAGCTTGTGAAGCAGCGCCTGGAACCCCGCCAGCAAGGTGCTGTTGAGCGTCGCACCACATTGCGACGCGAGCTTCTTCAGTCGGCCGAGCATCCCGGCGTCGAGCATCAACTCGCAGGTGTCCGACGCGTAGATGGGCGTCGGCGGATAGGCCTTCCGCAGCGGCAGCTCGACCTCCGGCACGCCGCCGGCGAAACGCTCCGCCCACCAGTCCAGCGAACCGCCTTCCGGCTGGTCCGCACGACGCTCGCGCAGCGACCGGTCCACGATCGACGGTGCCGGCAGGAAATTCGGCTTCGCCCCCGCGACCCGGGCCTCGTAGGCCTTGGCGAAGTCGCGGATCAGCACCTCGAAGGACCAGCCGTCGGCGGCAAGGTGGTGAGCCACGAACTGCAGCACCACCTCGTCGTCCGCCACGCGGATGGCAACCACGCGGAACAACGGCCCGACCGCCAGGTCGAAGGCGGACTCGCGCTGCTCGAGCCCGCAGGCGCGCACCGCCTCGCCGGGATCGGCCTCGCCGCGGAGGTCGCGGTCGATCACCAGCGCCTCCTGCACCTCGTCGATGACGAACTCCGGCGAGCGCCCCTCGGGCACCCGCATCCGGAGGGCGTCGTGGCGATCCACCAGGTCCTGAACGGCGGCACGGACCGCATCGGCGCGGACCGGCCCGCTCAGGCGGAGCTGGAGCATCTCGTTGAAGGCGAGGTTGGCCTCGTCACCGAGCAGCGAGGCCAACCAGATCTCGGCCATGGGCTCGGTCATCGGGAACGGACCGCGCACGCCTTCCGCCGCCTTCGACCCAACGTCGTTCTTCGGGAAAAACCCTCCATCCTGAAGCTCGGCGATGGTCTCGCGGAAGGCGTTGATCACGAAGTCCACGTCGGCATCGGTGTGCGCCGCGGTCAGATAGAAAGGCAGCCCCTCCATCGCGAAGACGCCCTTGCTACGAAGGTGATAGTAGATCAGGTTGCCGTGCTTCGCCTCGTCGCCGATGCGCAGGTACATCTGCGAGTTGAAGTTCACCATGCGCACGTCGATGCCCTCGTCGCGGAACAGGCGGTCGACGGTGGTCGCCAGGCGGTCGGCGCGCCGGCCGATGGCCTCCCAGTATTCCGGCGGCTGCTCCTTCACATGGTTGAGCACCGCGCGGCAGGCGGCCATCGCCAGCGGCAGGCGGACGAAGGTGCCGGCGAAGAAGGTCACCTCCTTCTCCGGGAAGGAGTCGTCGCCGAACTGCCACTGGCCGCCGTCGAAGGTGTCCATGTACTCCGCCTTGCCGGCGCAGATCCCGATCGGCAGCGCACCGCCGCCGAAGACCTTGCCGT
>JAUIHC010000422.1 GCA_030432455.1 Phycisphaerae bacterium
CTGCCTGTGGCGTGCCGATCCGGGGTTCACCCCGGCGTCAGCAGTCGCCCCAGGCCACCAGGAGGAGTCCGAGATCGGCGCCGCTCACGGCACCGTCACCATCGAGGTCCGCAGCCAGGTCGTCGCCGGTGAGCCCCCACTCGACCAGCATCAGCCCGAGGTCCGCACCGCCGACCTCGCCGTCCCCGTCGAGATCGCCGACGCAGGTCGAGACGCAGTCGTCCGGCACGCCATCGCCGTTCGCGTCCTCGGAGACCGGGGCGAAGGGATACGAGAGCAGGCGGGGCGCCGAGGCGACGCCCTGGAAGATGCGGACCTCGTCGAGCACGCCGCGCAGGTTCTGGTTGAACTGTCCGCTCGCGTTCACATGGCAGCCGATCTGCAGCGGGCCACCGCCCGCCGGGAAGTACCGCTGTCCGAGCGAGACGTCCTCGACCCGGCCGTCCAGCGAGAACCGGACGACCCGCTGCAGCAGATCGACGGTCACCGCGACATGATGCCAGTCGAGGTCCTCGATCCGCAGCGTGCTGACCGCCGCCCACTTGAAGCTCGGGTCGCCGGTCCCGAGACCCGCGGTGAAGATCAGCTCACGGCCGGTCGCCACCGCCGGGCCGCCGTACACCTCGCGGCACGACTCGGCGTAGTTGCCGGCCTGCACGAGCACGCCCCAGTCGGTGAACTGATCGCCGCCGACCGGCTTGCGGCACGCCAGCCACTGTCGCTGGCCGTTGCCGCTGGTGTCGCCGAGCGTGTCGAGCTTCACGAACGCCTCGATCGAGACGGCGGATTCGCCGAGAGCGAGCAGGTCGCCGGGGTCGTCCACGATCATGCGACTGCCGTTCTGGAAGCGGAGACTCCCCGTGTCGGCATCGCCGGTGAGCGGCACGCTTGCGAAGGGCACCTCGGCGACCCGGGCGACATTGGTCAGCGAGGCGTCGAGCCCGAAGGCGCCGTCGTCGGTCGCGGTCGCGCCCGATCCCTCGAACCGCCACCAGGAGAGCGACGGCGCGGCCCCGGCCGCCGCGAGATCGCACTCGTCCGGCACACCGTTGCCGTTGCAGTCGGGGGCCCCGGCGAGGATCGCGGACGCATCGGAGATGCCGTCGCCGTCGCAGTCGAACTCGCAGCGGTCGTCCACGTCGTTGCCGTCGCGATCGGGGAACGGCCGAAGATTCGCCGCGGGCACGAGTTCGGTCGAGGCGCCGGGCGGCCGCCAGAAGAGTCGGCACCCCGCATCACCGCCGAGATCGAACATCTCCACCCGGATCGTGTGCGTGGTGTTCGCCTCGAACTCGACCTCGGCGTACTGGGTCTGGAAGTTCGCCTCCCAGACGTCGATCAGCAGTTCGTCGTCGATCCAGAATCGCAGACCGTCGTCGACCTGGATCGCGAACTCGTAGAGCCCCGCGGCGTCGGCGGCGACGATCGACCCCGACCACGACACCGAGAAGGAGTCCTGCGGCAGGTTGAACGGCGCCGTATCGCCCCAGTTGAAGTCCACGACCGGATCGACCCGAGTCGCGATCCGACGGCTGAACCGGCCGGTCGTCCCGTCGCTCGCGTAGTACTCGCCGAACAGTCCCTCGACCGCGAGGTCGTCGCAGGCGTCGGGAATCCCGTTGGCGTTGCAGTCGTCGGCGGCCTGACAGGCGTCGAGTTCGCCGTTGCCGTCGCAGTCGCCGCCGTTGGCGATCTCGATCGCGTCGGGGACGAGGTTCGCGTTGCAGTCGGCGGCGCCGCAGACGTCGTTCACGCCGTCGCCGTCGGCATCGATGCTCGGCGAGAGCACCTCCGCGGGCACCGGCACGAGTGCCGACCCGCCGGGTTCCCGCCAGGTGAACTCGAGCAGGGCCCCGCCCCCACCCTGGTAGTACTCCAGCCGGATGTGATGCTGCTCGTTCGCCCCGAACTCGATGAGCACGGTGTCGAGATCGCCACCGCTCGGGCTCCACCGGTCGATGACCGGCGCGCCGTCGATGAAGAGCCGCACGCCGTCGTCGTGTCGAAGTCCGAGTTCGTACTCGCCCGCGACCGTCGTGGTGAGGGCCCCGGTCCAGCGGGCGCTGAAGTCGTTGCCGGGGATGCCCTCGGGACGGTTCTGGGCAGGGCCGAAGTCGAAGAACACCCCCGCATCGAGCCGCGAGATCGGCTCGCCCGCGAGATCGGTGTTCGGGAAGTAGTCACCGAGCAGCGCGTCGGCGTCGCGCTGGCACTCGTCGGGCACGCCGTTGGCGTCGCAGTCCTCGACGGTCTCGCAGGTGTCGATGAGTCCGTTCTGGTTGCAGTCGGGAGCGCCGTTGGCGATGTCCACGCCGTCGGGGATGCCGTTGCCGTTGCAGTCGGGGTCGCACTCGTCCGGGACGCCGTTGCCGTCGAGATCGTTCGCTTCGCCGCAGTGACCGGTGGCACAGAAGGTGCCGCGGACCAGCCAGTCGCCGACGAGGCCGGTGATGATCTCGGAGATCGGTCCGGAGAGGGCCGCCCCCGCGGTCGGATCCTCGGGATCGATCGGGCCGACCTTCTCGATCCACCAGCTCTCGTTCGCCGTGGACTGCGCGTCGTACGGGGCAGGGAAGCAGGTCGGGGCCGGCGGGAACGAGTCGCCCCAGACGCCGATGAAGAACGAGTCGCCGGCGGCGCCCACCACCGTCTCGGGGAAGGGCAGCGAGATGATCGTGACCGGCGTCCACGGCGACTCGACCAGCGTGTCGATCGAACCCAGGAGCACCGCGTCGTTGGGATCACCGTTGCCGTCGGGGTCGCTCCAGATGCCGATGTGCACCGGGAAGTTGACCGGCGCGACGCCGTAGGCCACCTCGACGCCGTTGATGACCTCGGCTCCGGGCTGCACGGTGAAGCGGGTCATCCAGCAGATCCCGGCGATGAAGTCGGTGCCCACCGCGCCCTCGTAGATGTCGTCGTCGTAGAGGTAGAGGAGGTCGGCCTGCTCGACCTGGCACTCGTCCGGGATGAGATCGCCCTGACAGTCCTCGCTGACACCGGACGCGAGGTCCTTCGCGTCGGGGATGCC
>JAUIHC010000014.1 GCA_030432455.1 Phycisphaerae bacterium
CGTCCGACGCCGTGACCTGACTTGGATGTGCCTCAGCCAGCCCCACCTGCTGACGGAATGACTGGCTGACTTGCAGGCTGGGTGAGGCCACGACCCCGAATCCTTTCAACCTTGACCGCCCATTCCTCCGGAGAAGATCGATGACCGAACAGAAGAACGCCCTGGCCCAACTGTTTGCCGCGTGCTGGAAGGACGAGGCCTTGAAGGCTCGCTTCCTCGCCGATCCGAAGACTGTCCTCGCCGAGCACGGCCTGGATGTGCCCGACGGCATCGATGTGAAGATCGTCGAGAACGCCGACGACTGCGTGCACATCACGCTGCCTGCACCGCCCGAGAATCACACCGAACTCTCGGATACCGAGTTGGGCGACGCCGCGGGTGGCTACACGATGCAGATGCCCAACGGCGAGTGGATGTGGATATACGGCTGCTGACTTCATCCCGAACCAACGGAGATTCAAGATGACTGACCGACACGATGCGCTTGCGAAGATTCAGGCCGCCTGCTGGAAGGACGAGGCGTTCAAGACCCGTTTCATGCAGGACCCGAGGGCGGTGCTCAAGGAGCATGGGATCAGTATCCCGGACAACATCGACGTGAGGGTTGTCGAGAACGCCGACGACTGCGTGTACATCACGCTGCCGAAGCCGCCCGCGAACCACGGCGACCTCTCCGATGCGGAACTCGAGGCGGCCGCGGGTGGTGCCTCGATGGGAATTCAGGCGATGCAGTACCAGCGGCACGTGCTCGGGTACTGCTGATGCTTCAACCTCGGCCCTCGGGAGATCGGTGGTGATCCCGTCGAATCACGCCCTGACCGGGGCTGCTCACCGCGTGCCGACGCGACGAGACGCTGAGGGCTCGGTTCGTATAGGACCCCGAAGTTGGTCCCGTCCGAGTGCGGCTTCGAGAACCCCGACGGCATCGATGTGAAGGTCGTCGAGAACGCCGACGACTGCGTGCACATCACGCTGCCGAAGCCGCCCCGCGATCATGGCGCACTGCCGTCGGCCGACGGCTGGTGACGCCGTCCCGGCCCGCCTTGCCGACTTTCCCGTCACCGATTGACGCCGTCATGACCGATCAGCGTCCCGGAATCGAGGTCCCGGGGCGACGCGTTCATCGTGACCGCGGGGGGGCGTGAAGTCCGGCGTCGGGCGCCGACTGAGGGCGAGGTACGCCTTGGCTTCGACCGGCCGGTGCGGCCGGGTCACGTACTTCACGTGATTGATCGTGCGGTGGCAGCCGCCCGCGTCGGACAACTCGGTCCAGCCTTCGATGCGGCGCAGGGACTCGACCCGGGCCGGATCGATCATGGCGTCGGCGGTGCCGTCCCGGGACAGCCGGTCGAGCACCGACCCGTGGAAGTCGGTCGAGGCGATGTGGACCGGTGGGTAGGTCTCGAAGCCGATCCGCGGATGCACGCCGTCGAGCGTGACGTCCACGCAGATCGCGGCCCGCCCCTCGGCGGCGGTGATCGCATCGAGGACGGGTCGCGTGCGGGCTCGCTCGCCGCCCGCGCCGAGATCGCCCAGAAGTTCCTCGACTCCGTCGCGATCCGGGATCGGGCGGAAGCAGAGGCGGATCGGCGCGGCCGAGCGTGAGAACATGACGCCGGTCTGGAAGAGTGTCCGGGTCGTCGGCAGCGCGGCCACTCGATCGGCGATCCGGTGCAACGGGTCGGCGATCGCGGCGTCGAGGTCGAGCGCGGCCACCACCCGATGCAGGTTCACGGCGACCGCGCCGACCTCGTAGCGGGGGGTGTGGGCCAGCTGGGTCGCGGATGGCCCGAAGAAGAACGCCGGCGGCACCGAGGCGTCGTCGTGGTGGAGGTCGTGTTCGAACCAGATCGACTCCAGGAACGCGATGGGCGGCGGCTCGCCGCCCGGCGGCAGATTCCAGAGCCGGGCGAGATGGCGGAATCGCGAGTTCGGATCGGGGTCGTCCAGCAGCGCGGTCAGGTTGCGGTCCCGGCGTCGGAGGCACCACGCGACATCCACGGTGTCGTCGCCGCGATGCAGCCGGAACTCCAGCCCGACGGTGGCGCCCTTGACGTGCGCCTCCCGGATGCCGGCGACCGCATCCAGAACCCGGGTCGCGGCGCGAGGGGAGACGATCGCGGGTCCCAGTCGCGCGAGGGTGTCGCGGATCGCCAGGTCCAGCCCGATCCGAGGCCGCGGCGTCACGAAGGGGTCGCCGGGATCCGTGGTCGCCGGTCCGCCCGGGGTCGCGACGCCCCGGAGGTTCAACCGGACCTGCTCGGCGGCATCGGCCCCGGTTCGGCATTCGACCCGGTACGGATCGCGGCGAGTCGCCGCGCGGTCGCCGACGGATCGGCTCGTACGAAGGGCCAGCGACGCGAGGGCCGTCCCGACCCGTCGTTCCGGATCGACGTGCAGGACGAGCGGACGCTCGCGGGCGGGAGGTGGATCGCTCGAACCGGCGTCCTCCGGGTTCGGGCGGCTCGAATGGAACGGTGTCTCCGGTGTCGGATCGTCCCGGAGAACGCTCCGAATCCGCGTCGCGGCGTCGCGGGCGACCGTTGCACCGAGCATCCCGAGATCGTCGAGGGCCAGCACCGCGAGACTCTCGTGGATGAGCGGATCGAACCGGCCGACGCCGCCCTCGGGACGGCGATGGGCCTCGATCATCCGGAGGAGCGTCGTCCGCAGACGCTCGTGGTGCTCGTCGGCCGCGGACTCGGCCGGACGACGCTCGAATCGCCGCGACCAGCGGGCGATCGTCCAGACGCCGAAGAGCGGCGAGACGAACCGCCGTC
This sequence comes from Phycisphaerae bacterium, assembly GCA_030432455.1. Classification (GTDB taxonomy): domain Bacteria; phylum Planctomycetota; class Phycisphaerae; order Phycisphaerales; family SM1A02. The sequence goes on from JAUIHC010000014.1 coordinate 2,781, forward strand.
CACTCCAGCGCCGGAAGCGGCGGAGGAACCACGCGGCGTCGAGTTCGGGGACGAGGTCCGCGTCGAGTCGGTGCGACTCCAGAAGGGCGAGGCTTGGGACGTCCGCGTCCGGGTGCGCCGTCGGCAGGCGATCGAACGGGACGCCGACACCGACGAGTCTGGTCAGGGCCGCCTCGAAGGGATCGAGCGACCCCGGGGTCGGTGCGTTCACACGACACGAGGCCGCCAGTCCGACCCGGAGACGGTCCAGCGTGCCGGGTGCGGCATCCAGTCCGTCGAGCGCCGCCCCGAGCAGCGCCAGCGACCCGAGGAACGCGGATCGCTCGGGGCGCGGAGGCACGGGCGTCGCGAGCATCGCGTCCGCCAGCGTGATGACCGCCGCGTCGGGATCCGGCAGCATCGGCGCCGCGGTCACCGCCGCGAACTCCGCCCCGGACTCCGAGTGGTGGATCGGTTCCCGGATCGGGCGGGCCGGATGCGCCGCGCGGTGGCCTTCGGAATGGCCCGCGATGGTGTCTTCAGGGACTGTGACGGCATCAGGCGACTCGACCCGGAATCAAGATGCTTCGAGAATGGACCGAACTCGCACGGAGTCCGCGTCGTGAGTGCGTTCCTGCGAATGCGGAATATCGTACGGTTCCGCCTTCGACGTCACGATTCACGGCCGTACCGCTCCCAAGGAACATCATCCATGACCGATCGCCAGAACGCGCTGTCTCGACTCTTCGCCGCCTGCTGGAAGGACGAGGCGTTCAAGGCGCGGTTCGTGCAGGACCCGAAGGCGGTGCTCGCCGAGTTCGGCGTGACCGTGCCGGACCGCATCGAGGTGCGGGTCGTCGAGAACGCCGACGACTGCGTGCACATCACGCTGCCGAAGCCGCCCCGCGATCATGGCGACCTCTCGGACGACGAGCTGGCCGCGGCCGCTGGTGGCGGGGCGTACACGGATTACGTGTCGTACGACCCGAACGAAGACTCTGACCCTCTGTGGTGATCGCGGTTCTTCGGTGACGCGGACGGGGTGCTCGGGCCCGATGCGTCGGTCGTCCCGACGAATCGGACCGGCTCCCTTCCCGACGAATCGGACCGGCTCCCCGACCGGCGTCGGCTGCGGCAGCATCTCGTTCGGGTACGACGCGTCCACCGGGACGACCGGCTGATCGGAGCGACCGCGGGCGGACGGTAGCATGGGAGCGCGGTGCGGTTCGACCTGCGAGCCGCGGGCGACATTCGCCCCGCCGCCAACGATCGCGCGAGCCGAGTCCTGTCCATGAGTCAGCGGAACATCAGCACCATCGCCCGACCCGAGGCGGTCGCGCAGCTCACCTCCACGGAGCAGCTCGACCAGCGACTGGTCGTGGTGCGGGGTGGCTCGTGGCTGCTGCTGGTGGCGGGCGGACTGCTCGTGGCGGTGTGTCTGGTCTGGGGCGTCCTCGGTCGGCTCCCGAAGGTGGTCGAGGGCGAGGGCGTCATCGCCCCCGAGGGCACGCAGCCGGTGGAGATCGACAGCCCGGCCGCGGTCGGCGGCGTGGTCGAGCTCATCGTGCCCGAGCACGATCGGGTCGAGGAGGGCGAGCCGCTGGTCCGGCTCCGCAACCGTGATCTGGAGGTGGCGGTCGCGAACGCGAGGGCCCAGGTCGAGATGCTCGAAGCGCAGGACGCCCGGCTCGGCGAGGCCGAGGATCGGATCCTCGCCCGTCGGAAGGCGTCGATGGATGCCCGGGTCGCGGCGGCGAACCAGACCGCCGAGCAGACGCGGAAGCTTGTCGCGATGCTCGAGACCGAGCTCGCCGATCTGAAGGCGCTCGTGGACGACCAGCTCGTGCCCCGCTCGCAGTATGTCGCGACGCAGCAGAACCTCTTCGGCACGCTCCAGCAGCTCACCGAGCAGGAGACGATCATCGCCCAGGCGCAGGCGGACCACGAGTCGCTGGTCACCAGCACCGAGCAGGCGCGGCTCGGTCGCGCCAGCCGGCTCGCCGAGGCCCGCGATGCGGTGCGGACCGCCCGGACGAAGCTCGAGGTCTCGACCGTGGTGCTCGCGCCGATCTCGGGCGAGGTGCTGGAACACATGGTCGATCGCGGCTCCGCGGTGGGGGTCGGCACCACGGTCACCTCGATCCGGCCCGATGGCACCGACGAGGGCGTCCTGCGGGCGACGGCCTACGTCCCCTACGGCATCGGCCGGCGGATCCGGCCCGGCATGGAGGCCCAGATCTCGCTGCCCTTCGCCCCGCCGTCCCGCTATGGCTACATCGTGGGCGAGGTCGAGTCGGTCTCGACCTTCGTCGCCGGAAGTTCGGCGGCGGTCCGACTGGGCAGTCGTGAGCTCGCCGAGGAACTCGCCCGCGAGCTCGGGCCGATGCTCGAGGTGCGGGTGCGACTGGACCCCGACGCCGCGACGCCGACGGGTCTTCGCTGGACGAGCGCCGGCGGTTACGAGCGGGAACTCGACTATCCCGCCCTGTGCGGGGTCCGCGTGCTGGTCGCCGAGGAGCGGCCGATCGATCTCGTGCTGCCGTGGCTCAAGGATCTCCTCGGGCTCGATCCGCCGGTGCAGGTGGTCGGGGATGCCGACGGATGAGGCGAGGTCGCACGATGCCGGCCGGTCGGACGGCCCGCGTGCCGACGATCCTGCAGATGGAGGCGGTCGAGTGCGGGGCGGCGAGCCTCGCCATGGTCCTCGCCCACTACGGGCGATGGATCCCGCTCGAGACGCTTCGCGTCGAGTGCGGCGTCACCCGCGACGGCTCGAACGCCGGACAGCTGGCGAAGGTCGCCCGGCGGCACGGGCTCACCGCGGCGGGGAAGCGGATCGACCTCGACGCGCTGCGGACGAAGAGTCCGCGACCGCTGATCCTCTTCTGGGGCTTCGGCCACTTCGTGGTGTTCGAGGGCACCTCGGGACACGGTCGCGGCGAGCGGTTCCAGATCAACGATCCCGCGGGCGGGCGTCGGCTGGTCGATGCCGAGGAGTTCTCGAAGTTCTTCACCGGCATCGCGATCGAGTTCGACACCACCCCCGAGTTCGAACCGAGGGGATCGCCGCCGAGTCTGCTCCGCGGCGTCGGGGTCTGGCTGGCGGGCAACCGGATCGCCGCGGGATTCGCACTGCTCTGCGGTCTGCTGCTCGCGGTGCCGGGCGTGCTCCTTCCCGGCTTCACCGGGGCCTTCATCGATCGCGTGGTGCAGGATCTCGACACCAGTTCGTCGTTCTGGATCGTGACCGGGATGCTTGCGATGCTCGTCCTGCAGGCGGGACTGCAGCTCCTGCAGGGATTCGCGCTCAACCGGCTCGTGCTCCGCATGTTCCTCATGCAGGCCACGCGGCTCGCGACCCATCTCCTCGATCTGCCGATGCGGTTCTACCTGCAGCGGTCGCCGGGCGACCTGGTGCAGCGACTCACTTCGAACCAGATGATCGCGGCGAGTCTCGGCAACCAGATCCTCGTCCAGATCGTGAGCGTCGGCACCGCGGTCGTCTACGCGACGGTGCTGGTGCTCATGGACCCGCTGGTCGGCGGACTCGCGGTCGCGGGCGCCGTGATGCTGCTGCTGTGCGTGCGGTTCACCAACCGCGCCCTCGTGGATCGCTCGACGAAGGTGCAGCGGGAGGTCGGTCGCCAGTACGGGGTGCTGATGGGGATGCTGCGGTCGATCCGCGAGCTCAAGGCCACCAGTCGCGAGGCCGAGGCGTTCGGCCAGTGGGCGGGCTACCAGGCCAAGGGCGTGAACGCCCAGCAGTCGGTGTCCGCGCTGAACGCCTGGCTCGACGGCGCCCCGATCGTGCTGCAGGGGATCATCGTCTCCGGACTCGTGCTGACCCTCGGCGGGTGGGAGGTCATGCAGGGCCGGATCACGATCGGCGAACTCGTCGCGATGCAGCTCATCGCCGGGCTCCTGCTCGCCCCGATCACCCAGATCGTCATGCTCGCCCGCACGCTGCAGGAGACGCAGGCGCAGATGAACCGGGTGCTCGACGTGCTCGACTACCACGAACCGCCCGCCGTCCCGGCCTCCGCCGATGCCGCGGCGGGCGAGCCCGAGCCCCGACCGTCGGCGCCGTCGCCGCCCGAACGAATCACGCGACTCGAACGGCTCGGGGGCGGGGTGGCGGTCCGGGACGTGGCCTTCGGCTTCGACCCGCTGCAGCCGCCGCTGCTCGAGGGACTCTCCTTCGAGGTGACGCCGGGCCGGCTGGTCGCGCTCGTCGGCCCCTCGGGCGGCGGAAAGTCCACGATCACCGACCTGCTGCTCGGACTCGAGGATCCCTGGCGGGGCGCGATCGAGTTCGACGGCATGCCCCGGTCCGAGGTGCCCGCCGAGCGGCTCGTCGCCTCGGTTGCGGGCGCCTCGGGGCGGGTGGCGATCTTCGCGGGCAGCCTTCGCGACAACCTCTCGATGTGGGATCCGACGATGCCCGACGACCGGCTGGTCGCAGCGCTCGAGGACGCGGACTGCGGCGAGCTGCTCGACCGCCCCGGCGGTCTCGACGCTCGGGTCGAGGAGGGCGGACGCAACCTGAGCGGCGGGCAGCGGCAGCGGCTCGAGATCGCCCGATGTCTCGCGAAGAATCCGAGCGTGCTGGTGCTCGACGGCGCGACCTCGGCGCTGGACGGTCACACCGAGGCGCGGCTCCTCGATCGGATCCGGCTGCGGGGCTGCACCGTGATCCTGGTGACCGCGCGGCGATCGACCCTGACCCTCGTGGACGAGATCCTCGTCGCGGGGGACGGACGCATCCTCGATCGCGGGACGTTCGACGAACTCGAGGGCCGGAACGCGTGGTTCACCGGCGAGTTCGGGTCCGCGGCACCGAACGCGGCGACGGGAGGTGTCGCGTGAGTTCGATCGCGACCGATGCCGTCTGGTCGGGGCTGGGGCGCGGCGATGCCGCAACGACGGCGATCCAACTGCCGGTGCATCGCGACGGCCCGACGGCCTGGGGCGTCCTCGACGGCTCGATCGCGCTGGTGGTCCGCGGGATCCGGACCGACGGTCGCCTCGGCTCGCCCGAGTCGCTGGCCCTCGCCGGGCCCGGCGACCTGCTCGTGGTGCCGCCGGATCCGCCGGGGCGACGTCTGGAACTCCGGCGTTCACATGACGCGCGGGCGGTGCCGCTGGTGCCGGACGCGATACCGGTCGGGTCGCGGGCGGCGACGCTCGAGGCGGCGCGGGCGCACTTCGAGACCGGGGCCGAGATCGAGGACTGGTATCGCCGGCTGGTCGAGGGGGTCGAGGGGGTCGAGTCGGCGTCCGGCATCGGCCTCGACTGGACCACGGTCGTGGACGGTCTCGCGTCGGTCGTCGCGGCTCGGGCCGAGGCCGCGGTGGACGCCGCGGCGGATCGACTCCGCGCCCGGGTCGCCCGGCTGCGGACCCTCGACGACGAGTCGCTCGACGAGGCGGTGCGGATCATGACCGCGCCCGATCGAGTCACCGCGGCCGCGCCCGACGACGTGCTCGAACGCTCGGCCGACGAGCGGGCGATCCTGGCGACGATCGCCGCCCTCGGTGGCGACGTGATCGGGGACGCCGAACTCGGGCGGCATCCGGGGGCGGGCACCGTCGATCACATGGCGCGTCGGCTGCACCTGCAGTACCGCGAGGTGCGGCTCGATGCCGACTGGTGGCGGGAGTCCGCGGGGCCGCTGTTCGCCCGCCGCCGCGACGACGACACGCCGGTCGCGCTGCTCCCGCATCGAGGCGGCTACGCCGCGCTCGAGCACCGCGCAGACGGCGTCCGGCGGGTCGAACGGGTGGATCGCGTCACCGCCGCCGAGTACGGCGATACCGCGACGATGTTCTACCGGCCGCTGCCGCGACGGGCGGGCGGCCTCCGCGAGCTGCTCGGGCTGGTCGTGGCCCGGAATCTCGGGGACTTCGCGGTGATCGGACTCGGCACGCTCGCGACCGCCGCCCTCGTCGCGCTGGTGCCGATCCTGACCGGCATGATCGTCGGCACCGTGATCCCGAGCTTCGAGCGGGTCCAGCTGATCTTCCTCGGCGGGCTGCTCGTGTCGATCGCGATCGCCCGGGGCCTCGTGCACGTGGTGGCGGGTCTTGCGTTCCTGCGGATCGAGACCCGCAGCAGCTATCAGGTGGTCGCTGCGCTGGTCGATCGGGTGCTGCAGCTGCCCGCCGCCTTCTTCCGCGGAACCTCCGCGGGCGACCTCACCCAGCGGGTGATGGCGATCGAGCAGGTGCGGGCGAGCCTCACCCAGTCGGTCGTCTCGGTGACGGTGTCGCTGGTGGCGAGCGTGGCGAACCTCGGAGTGCTGCTCGCCTACGACGCGGGCATGGCCGCGGTCGCGATCGGCATCATCGCGGTCGAGCTCGTCGGCGTGGCCTGGCTCTCGGTGCGGATGGCCCGGTTCGACCTCGATCTCTCGGTGGCCAAGGGCGATCTCGACGGCTTCGGCATCGACATGCTGCTCGGCATCCGGCAGATCCGCGTGCAGGGCGCCCGAGATCGCGTGCTCGCCCGGCTCCTGACCCGACTCGGGCGGGTCGGCCGCGACAGTTTCCGGGTGGGCGTGCTCGGGGTCTGGCTGAACGTCCTGGTGGGCGCGGCGTCGGTCGTGGCCCTCGCCCTCGTCTTCACCTGGTTCACCGCGAGCGTGCGACGCGACGCCGATCTGGCGGTCGGATCGGGCGACTTCGTGGCGTTCGTCACCGCGCTGGCGGCCTTCCTCGGCGCCGTGATCGGGGTCGCCCCCGCGGTGCGGGCGGTCGCGAACATGATCCCGCAGCTGCACCGGGTGCGGCCGATCCTCGAGGCCGAGACCGAGGTCGGGGCGACCGGCGGCGACGCCATCACGCTGCGGGGCGGCATCGCGGCCCGCGGCGTCGAGTTCCGCTACGGAGAGGACCTTCCGAAGGTCCTCGACGGCGTGGACATCGAGGCGGCGCCGGGCGAGTTCATCGCGCTGGTCGGACGCACCGGCTGCGGCAAGAGCACGCTCCTGAGCGTCCTGCTCGGGCTCGAGACGCCCGACGCCGGACAGGTGCTCTACGACGGCGTGCCCCTGGAGAGTCTCGATCCCGCGGTCGTCCGGTCGCAGGTCGGCGTGGTCATGCAGTCCAACGAGGTGCTGCCCGGCACCGTGCAGTCCACCATCCTCGGGGTCGGCTCCCGTCGCACGCTCGACGATGCGTGGGCCGCGGCGCGACTGGTCGGGATCGACGACGAGATCGACCGGATGCCGATGGGGATGCTCACGATGGTCACGCCGAGTTCGATGTCGCAGAGCCAGCTCCAGCGACTGCTCGTCGCGCGGGCCCTGGTCGGCCGCCCCGAGGTGCTCTTCCTCGACGAGGCGACCAGCGGTCTCGACAACGCCGCGCAGGCGGCGATCACCCGCTCGATCGACGAGCTCGGGGCGACCCGCGTGGTGATCGCCCACCGCCTCAGCACCATCCGGAACGCCGACCGGATCTACGTTCTCGACCGCGGACGCGTGGTGCAGTCGGGCACCTTCGAGGAGCTTCAGGCCGCGGACGGCGTCTTCCGCGACCTCATGGCGGGGCAGGCGTCATGAGGGCGAGACCCACGACCGCCGCCGGGTTCGCCGTCGTCGCCGCGATCCTGCTCGCGGGCTGCACATCGGCCCTCGACCGCGACTGGCGACGGATCGACGAACTCGACACGCGGCTCGGCACGGTGCCGACCCTCGACGGCGCGGACGGTGCGGTTCCGGTGCCCTCGGCCACGCCCACCGACGCCGACATCGGCACCGACGACGACGCCGGCGACCAGCTCGCCCGGGTCGAGTCGCTGGTCTCGCTGCTGGCGACCGGCGCGTCGCGCGGCATCGACCTCGCGGCGGTGCGGCGGTCCACGATCGAGAACAACCTTGCGATCCAGTCGGCGCTGGTGTCGCCCGAGGTCGCGGCTCAAGGCCTGCGGGCGGAGCGGGCGAAGTTCGAATCGACCTTCACCGCGGGCATCACCGCGCAGCGGACCGTCAACCCCGCCTTCTACGGCGACGACACGATCGACACCGAGACCGAGGTCTACAGCGCGACGCCCGCCCTGCAGGTGCCGCTTCGGACCGGCGGCACCGTGGTCCTCGACTGGACGGTGGCGACCGAACGGAACATCACCCCGGTCATCGAGGGGCAGTCCTTCGCGGGAAGCAGCCCGGGGGTGTCGATCGAGCAGCCGCTCCTCGCCGGGGCGGGCGCCGAGTACAACGAGGCGTCGATCGTGATCGCGGGCACGCAGCTCGGGATGGCGCGGGCGGAGGCGCAGGTCGCGGTCGTCAACGAGGCGATCCGGGCCGAGACCGCCTACTGGCGACTGCATCTGGCGTGGGAGGTCCTCCAGATCGACCTCGATCTGTACCGCACCTCGAGGGAACTGCTCGAGTCCCAGCGGAGGCTGGTGGCCGCGAGCGCCGGCTCGATCGCGAACGTCTACAACTTCGAGGTGGCGGTCGCGACCGCGGTCCAGCGGGTGGTCGCCTCCGAACGCGGTCTGCGGCAGGCGGTCCGGGCCCTCAAGCTCGTCATGCAGGAGCCGGGGCTCTCCCTCGACGGCAGCGTCGCGCTGCGGCCGACCGCCGAGCCGATTCTCGTGGGCTACCAGTTCGACGAACGACGGCTCGTCGAGTCGGCGCTGCGGAACCGCGCCGAACTGCTCCAGCTCGAGTACCGGGAGCTCGCCCGCGCCGCCCAGATCCTGATGCGGGAGAACGAGATGCTGCCGCAGCTCGATCTCTCCGCGGCGTGGAAGGCGAACGGGTTCGCGGCCGGACGAGCGATCGCCCGGGCGAACGACGAACTCCTCGACGGCACCGACCCCGACGGATGGTCGATCGGGGTCAACGCCCGGGTGCCGCTCGGCAACGAGGCCGCGATCGCGAACCATCGGGCGGCGGTGCTCGAACGGCTCCGGTCGATCGCCGATCGACGGCAGCGGGAGATCACGATCACCGGCGAGGTGCTCGACGCGATCGACGTGCTGGAGACCGGCTGGGACACGATCCTGGCGACCCGGTTCCAGGTCCGGGCCGCGACCCGGTTCTACAAGGCCTACGAGACGCTCTTCAATCGCGGGCAGATCCCGAGCAGCAACCTCACCCAGGCGCTGCAGGCCCTGAACTCGGCCCGGGTGCAGCAGGCCACCGCGGAGGTCGAGTACCAGATCTCGCTGGCGAGCCTCGCCCAGGCGACCGGCTGCCTGCTCGGACACGCGGGCATCGACTGGCGCGACGACTTCGACCCGGACCGGCTCGAGACTCCGGCGCCGTCGCCGCTCGACGGGCTTCCGGCCGAGGCGGCGGATCACGAATGACCGCGTCGTCCGCGATGTCGCTCGAGGCGTATCTCGCGTCCGCGTTCACATCCCTCGACGACGTGGCGATCGCGGCCCTCGAGCTTCCACGGCCCGACGAGGCGCACGTCGCGTGGTGGCGGCGGCATCACGCGGCACGCGGCGGTGATGCCGCCTCGCTGATCGCGGCGCTGCCGCAGCTCCAGGTGCCGATCGCGGACGGTGCGTCGTCCTCGGAGACCTACCAACGGCTCGTGCGTCAGGCCGAGCCCGCGGCGAGCGTCGTGTCGTCCGCCGAGGCCTTCGACGATCCCGACGGCATCGTCTGGTCGGTGGTCGAGCATCCGGCGGGCGGGCTCCCGGTGGTGACCGCGCGATCGCGGGCCGACTTCGTGCGGCTGGTCCGGGCCCTCGGGGGGCGATGCGAGCCGATTCCGGTCGGTGCGAGCGTGCACGCGCTCTACATCGGCGGGCTGCCGAGTCCGGTGCGGATGCGGGACGCGCGGGACGCGTTTCGCGCCGAGGGCGGGGACCCGGCCATGTGGCCTGCGGAGATGGCCCGGCGTCGCGGGCTCGATCCCACCGCGTTCCACGATCGCCTCATCCTGCGTCATCCGGCTCCGTACGCGGGTCTCGCCGCCGGCGAGGTCGGCGGCGGCCTCGACGACGACGGCTGGCTCGAGGCGTCGGGACGACTGCGGCTCGAGCACGAGTTCACCCATCACGCGACGCATCGACTGCTCGGGTCGTATCGGCTGCACGTGCACGACGAGCTGCTCGCGGATCTCATGGGGTTCACGCATGCCCTCGGCCGCTTCGACGCGGGCCTCCTCCTCCGCGGGCTCGGCATCGACGACGACGACGTCATCCGACCGGACGCGCGTCTGCACACCTACACCCGCGACCTCGACCCTGCGGCGCTCCCGGCTCTGATCGCCCTGCTCCGGCGAGCGGCCCGCACGGTCGAGGGGCTCGCCGCCGGGTTCGTCGGCGTCTCCGACGTCGTGCGACTGCGACGGATGCTGCGCCTCGCGGGTCGGGATCTCGCGTGGCTCGCGGGCGGCATCGGACCTCGGGAGGCATCCGTGTGGTCACCTCCGATCGATCCCGCATTCGTGGCGCGGAGCCTGACCCTCGCCGAACGGGCCGAACTTCACCGCCGCCGTCCCGAGGCGTTCACCCCCGATCCGGATCGGGCCGCGGAGATCCGCGCAAGGTGGCGGCACGTGCTGGCGCGTCCGGACGGCGACTCGTTGTCCGACCGCCTCGGCGATCTCGGCCTCGAGCCCGACGACCTGCCCGCGGTGGCGGGGACGATCGACGACGTCGGACTCGCGGCGCTGCCGCAGGCCGCGTGGATGGACGTCGCTGCCGAGGTGTGCGCCTGGACCGGCCCGCGGGACGCCGACGGGCTGCCGACCGCCGCCTTCCTCGACGACGACGAGCCGATTCCGTTCGAGCATGCGTGGATCCCGTGGGTGGAGATCGCCACCCGGCGTCTCCGGCGAGCTTGTCCCGACCTCGACGACACGTTCTCCGATGCGGTCCTGCAACGCGAGCAGCGGCGGCTGCTCGAGAACCTCGCCTCGTTCGGACGGTTCGCGGCGATCGAGGACCTCGAACACCGACGGATCGGTCTGTACCGCGGCAACGACTTCGCCCTCGGCATGCTCTTGGGCTCGCCGCCGCGGACCGCGTACGCCGCGACGGTGCGGTCGATGATCGGCGAGGCGGCGGGCCACTGGATGCGGGAGCATGCGGCCCTCGCCCGACTGCTCGCGGTGCGGACGGTCGCGTGGGCGCGGATGCTCGCGGAGTTCGTCGAGCGACTGGAGAACGACCGCGGACGGATCGCGGAGGCGTTTGGCGGCGGCGCGGACCCGGGGGGGCTCGTCGAGCTCGCCTTCGGGGCGGGCGACAGTCACCACGGCGGGCGAAGCGTCGCGGTGTGCACCTTCGAGCGCGGCCTCAAGGTCGTCTACAAGCCGCGGGACTGCGGCATCGACGTCGCCTTCGCGGCGCTGGTGGACGATCTCGCCGGTGCGCTCGATCCCGAGCTCCGACTGCAGGTGCCCCGGACCATCGACCGCGGGACCTGGGGCTGGGCGGCCTTCGTCGAGTCCGGCCCGTGCGCTGACCTCGAGGCGCTGCGCCGCTACCACCGCCGGATGGGCGTCCTGCTCGCGATCATCCATGCGCTGCAGGGCAACGACTTCCATCTCGAGAACGTCGTGGCGGCGGGCGAGCACCCGGTACCCATCGACCTCGAGACGGTGAGCGTGCCGCGGATGGGACCGGTCGAGGCGGCCGGGCTCGATTCATCGGCGAGGCTGGTCGAGCGTTCGGTGCTGCGGACCTTGCTCCTCCCGAGCGTCATGGGCGGCGGCGGTCACGCGGTCCGGAACCCCGGGGCGCTCCGGATCGATGTCGGCGAGGGTGCCACGCGATCGTTCCGTCGGCTCCGGGCGGTCAACACCGACTTCCAGAAGTGGGTTCGCACCGACGGGCCGCCCGCGGGCGTCCGCCCGGAGTCGTCGGCATGGATCGCGTCGGGAGACACCCTCGATCCCACCGCGCAGCTCGCCGAGGTGGAGTCGGGGTATCGAGCGGGCTACGAGGCGATCCGCACCCGGATCGCCGTGTGGATCGGGACCGATTCGCCGCTCCGTCGGCTCGGGGCCGAGCGGGTCCGCGTGCTGCATCGGGCGACGAACGTCTACGTTCGACTCATCCGCCAGTCGTGCGAGGCCCCGCACGTCGGGACCGGGATCGATCGCTGGCTCGCGCTGGAACGGGCGTCGATCGTGATCGCGGATGCCGCGGACGAAGCCGACCGCCGTCATCGCGTCGCCCTGGTCGCGGTGGAGATCGACGCGATGCGCGATGGCGACGTCCCTGCCTTCAACGCGACCGGCGACGGTCGGAGGGTCGAGACGATCGACATCGAGTCGGGGCATGCCGTGGAGCTGGCGGACACCCGGCTGGCGGACTCGGCGATGGAATCCGCCCTCGACCAGCTCGGGCGGATGGGACCCGACGACCTCGGACTCCAGGTGCGGCTCATGAGCGATTCGTACCGCAACACCGTGCTGAGCCTGTCGCGGGCGTTCCACGGTGGCGATGCGGTCCCGGATCCCGGCTCGGACCCCGGCTCGGAACTGGATCCGATCGATGAGCCGCCGCCGCACCACGAGCGCGATCTTCGCGGTCTCGTGATCGCGGCTCTCGAACGGATCGCGGGGATGGCGATCGACTCGGAGGACCGGACGAACTGGATCGACCTCGACTTCGATTCGCAGTCCGAGAGCATCCGATCCTCGGCCCTCGACACGAGTCTGTACGGTGGTCGCGGGGGACTCGCCCTGCTCTTCGAGCGGGCGTACCGCGTTCTCGGCGAGCGTCGCTGGCTGGATCTCGCCCGCCGGTCCATCGGGAGCGAGGTCGAGGCGTTCCGGTCGGGTGCGATCCGGGATCGCCTGCTGCGGACGCCGCCCGGCGGCCTCACGGAGCGGGGCGGTCTGCTGGCCGCGACCTGGGCGGTCGGCCGACACGAGGGTCTCGGCGAGCATCGTGAGGTCGCCCACGAGCTGGCGGTCTCGTTCTCGGATCGCACCATCGCCTCCGACGACGCCTTCGACGTCATCGCCGGCGCCGCGGGTCACATCCTGCTGCTTCTCCGGCTCCTCGAGGAGGCCCCGATTCCCGGGGCGGACGAGACGATCGGTCGGCTCGCGGACCATCTCGTGGCCGCCGCCCGACCGATCGACGGCATCGGCTGGATTCCTCGGGGGAAGGCGCTTCCGCTGTGCGGATTCGGACACGGTCGCGCAGGCACCGGCCTGGCGCTTCTCGAAGCCGGACGACATCTGGATCGAGCAGATCTGCGCGAGATCGCGCTGGAGGCGTTCGAGGCCGAACATCGGCTTCGCGGTGCCACGCCCGCGGAGACCTGGCCCGACTTCCGAGGTGTTCGCCGGAACGAGCGGCGACGGGCTCCCTTCGGGGCCGCGCGCTGGTGCCTCGGCAGCGAGGGCATCGCACTCTCGCGGGCCGCGGCGCTGCGGATCGCCGACCCACCGTTCCTGCGGGACGATCTGGAGTTCGCCCTGGAGACGGTCCGGGACCTCGCGGTGCCTGGCCGCGATCACCTCTGCTGCGGCCGAGGCGGCCGGGCGCTCTCGCAGGTCACGCTGCGGCGACTCGGCGTGGGAACGGCGGCAGGGCTGGCGGACGACGCGGCGATCGACGGACTGGCCGCAAGCCTGCTCGATCACGCGGCGGTCCGGCCGTCACGGCTGCTCGGCGTCGGGCTCTTCCAGGGCCTCGGCGGACCGATCTGGCTCGGACTGTCGAGGCTCGCGGACGACGGCAGCGATCTCTTGCTGGTTCGACCCTGACTCGATCCGTCGGAGGTGTCGCGGTGCCCGCGGATACGCTGCCCTGCATGAGCGACTCACCCATCGACTTCACGCTGACCGGCCGCCACGCGGTCGTCTGCGGCA
>JAUIHC010000423.1 GCA_030432455.1 Phycisphaerae bacterium
GAGAGCAGGACCGAGATCCGGTTCGCGGCGGCGACGAAGGCGCTTCGCAGCGGCGGAACCTGGGCCCGCGCCGACTCGAACTGCGCCGTGGCCTGCGTCACCTCGAGTTCGTTGGCGACGCCCCGGGCCTGTCGCGTCCGGACCAGTTCGAGGGTCTCCCGACGCGACGCGACCTCGGCCTCGATCGAGTCGAGCTGTCCCTGAAGGGCGCGGGCCTCGAAGTAGCTCCGCGCGACCTCGGACCGAATCGACACCAGCACGTCGCGTCGATCCTCGATGGTCGCCAGGACCTCCGACTCGGCGGCCTCCATCGACCGGCGGACGCGGCCCCAGAGATCGGGCTCCCATCCGAAGTCGAGGGTCGCGGTGTAGGTGCGATCCGGCAGCGGACCGTCGAAACGGGCGCCGTCCCGGAAGGACGCACCACCATCGAGGTCGATCTCGGGAAAGAGGTCCGCCGCCGCGATCCCGTAGCGGGCGCGGGCCTCGCGAATGCGGCTCTCGGCGATGCGAAGGTCGAGGTTGTTCCGCTCGGCGGCCAGGACGAGCTCGTCGAGGAGCGGATCGCCGAAGGAGCGCCACCACGGACCGGGGCCGAACTGCCCGGCGTCGAGGCCGTCCACCAGCGCCGCATGCCACGCATCGGGCAGCACCGCGATCGGGGGCGTCGGATCGGGGCCGACCCGACAGCCGACGAGCAGCGCCGTCAGGCCTGACAGGCGGGCGGCATCGTGGGCCCGCCGGCGGATCGAGGTCCACGACGGCATCGGGGGAAGGCGGAGTCCACGCATCCCCGGCACCATACAGGCCCGGCCGCCGGATGTGCCTGAAGCGGCGATGTTCAACCGATCGGGACCACGGCGGTTAGGATCGCGGCCGCGACGCCCCCCGAAGAGGAACCGGACCGTGAAGACCCGACCTGCCCGCCTCGACCGCGGACTCACCGCGACGACCGCCCTCGTGCTGCTCCTCGCCGGATGCGGCGATTCGTCCCCCGAGACCTCCGATGCCGGTGGTTCGGCGACCGGAGGCGAATCGACGACGATCGCGAACGCCGACTGGCACTCCGCCCGGGGCGAGGATCTGCTGGCAACCTCGAACTGCACCGCCTGCCACGCCGCGAGCGACACGGTCCGGGCCCGCATCGGTGCCGCGGCCGGCCCCGAGGTCCTCGGAGACGGCGGCGTCGGTTCGCGACTCTCCCCCGCGGCCATCCGAGCGAGGCTCGGCGCCCACGGCGGCGAGCTCGGCCTGCGGATGCCCGATCTCCTGCACGGTCTTCCCGAGGAGGAACGCGCCCTCGCGACCGATGAACTCGTGCACTTCCTCGCCTCGCAGGGCGGCCCGCTCGGCCCCGACGACGCCCTCCTCGAACTGCCGACCGCCGCGGTCGCTCAGGGCGAGTTCCTCTGGACCTCGATCGGCTGCACCGCGTGTCACGGCGCCGACGCCGCCGAGGCGCTCGGCATGGAGAGCCTCGCCGCGGCGTGGACCCGACCGGCCCTGCAGCGATTCCTCGCCGATCCCGCGTCGGTGCACCGGGCCGGCCGCATGCCGTCGTTCAACCTGAGCGACGACGAGGCGGCCGCCCTCTCCGCGTACCTGCTCTCGACCGCCGACGGATCGACCGTGGTGCGGTCGCGACCCGGTCTGCGCCTGGAGTTCTGGAACGGGGGTTTCCAGGGCATGGGACCGATGGACGAGACGCGGCCCGCCGATCTCGAGGATCGCGTGGACGTGCCGGGCGTCGGACCGGGCGCCGGTCGTGAGAACTTCGGGGTCCGGCTCACCGGCGAGATCGAGATCCCCACCGACGGTCGCTGGAACTTCTTCCTCACCAGCGACGACGGCGGCGGGCTGCGGATCGGCGACACCATCGTGGTCGATCACGGCGGCATCCACGCCCCAAGCGCCAAGCGGGGTGCGATCGACCTGACCGCCGGACGCCACCCGATCACGATCTCGATGTTCGAAGCCGCGGGCGGCGAGGAACTCTCGCTGTCGTGGAGCGGGCCCGGCGTCGAGCGTCAGCCGGTCCCCGCCGCGGCGTTCTCATCCGATCTGGCGGTGATCGACCCGGGCTGGGAACCCTTCGAACTCGACGAGTCGCTCGCCAAGGCCGGCATGCGTCGCTTCGCCACGCTCGGCTGCGGCGCGTGCCACGTGCCGGGGATGCCGTTGCTCGGCGACCTCGCGACCCTGCCGCCGCTCGGCTCGCTGACCGCCGGAAAGGGCTGCCTCGCCGCCGACGTGCCCGCGGCCGCCCCCGACTTCGGCTTCACCGATGCGGAGCGGTCGCTGCTCGGCGAGGTCGTCGCCAACGCGGCCGCCCTCGACGAGCCGCTTCCCGCCGACATCGCGGTCGTTCACGCGATGACGTCGCTCGACTGCATCGCCTGTCACGCCCGGCCGGGCGTCGGCGGTCCCACGCCCGAGATGCTCGCGCGATTCACCAGCAACGACGACGCGGAGCTCGGCGACGAGGGTCGCATCCCGCCCGCCCTCGACGACGTCGGCAACAAGCTTCGGGTCGAGATGATCGCCGACATCCTCGCCAACGGCACCAAGGTGCGGCCGTACATGCACGCCCGCATGCCCGTCTTCGCCTCGCCGCTCGTCGCGAACCTCCCGACCGACCTCGCGGCCACCGATGCGATCGCGGCGGACGGGCGGGAGCCGACCTTCACGCCCGAGCTCGCCACCATCGGACACACGCTGGTCGGTACCGACGGCGTGTCGTGCGTGCAGTGCCACACCGCGGGCGGCCACCCGGCCCTCGGTGTGCCCGCGGTCGATCTGGCCTCGATGCATCGTCGCCTGCGGCCCGGCTGGTTCCGCAAGCACCTGCTCGATCCACAGAAGACCAACCCCGGCACCCGCATGACCGCGTTCTGGGGGAACGGCGGCACCGACCGGATCTTCCCCGAGATCCTCGGTGGCGATCCGGTGAAGCAGGTGGACGCGATCCGCTCGTACCTCTCCCTCGGCGATTCGATGCCGCTGC
>JAUIHC010000424.1 GCA_030432455.1 Phycisphaerae bacterium
TCGCCTCGGTTCCGTCGATGCCCGTACCATCCGGGGATGCCGTCCCGGACTCCATCCGCGATCTCCCCCACGGTCGATGCCGCTCGGCTTCTGGCCGATCGCCGCGATCGTCTCGATCAGGCGCTGGCCGCCTTCGACGCGCGACGCGAGGACGCGGTCCGCGTGGTGGAGGCGATCGGGCGAGCCGTCGCGGCCGGCGGCACGGTCGTCACCTGCGGCAACGGCGGCAGTGCCGCCGAGGCGCTGCATCTCGCCGAGGAGCTGGTCGGTCGGTATCGCGCCAACCGTCCGCCCGTCGCCGCGATCTGTCTGAACGCCGATCCGACCGCCCTCACCTGCATCGCCAACGACTTCGGGTTCGACGAGGTCTTCGCCCGTCCCTGCGAGGCTCTGCTCGGTCCCTCGGACGTGCTCGTCGTCTTCACCACCTCCGGTCGCAGCCCCAATCTGCTGCGAGCCCTCGAGGTCGCCCGGGATCGCGGTGCGGCCACCGTCGGTTTCCTCGGGGGAGACGGTGGACCTGCGGCGGATCGGTGCGATGCGTCGATCGTGGTGACCGGTCCTGATTCGGCGGCGATCCAGGAAGTCCACCAGATGCTCATGCACGCGGTCTGCGAACAATTCGAACCCACGGGCTGAGTCCAGCCGATCCCTCTTCCGGCCGCCGTGCGGCCCTTCGCGTCTCATGTCAGATCCAGCGACTTCAACCTCGGCGACGGCCATGGCGATCCCGACCGGGGGTCTGCCCGGGACGCTTCTGGTGCGGCTGATCGTGCCGCTGTGGGTGCTGGCCGGGGCGATGGTCAAGCTGATCACCTTCAACCCGGCCCTCCTCCCCGAGCCGATCCTCGATCTGGTGCGTCAGAGCGCCGGCCTGCTCGGGGTCGAGAATCTCAACTGGTGGCTGGGCGTCTCCCTCCGGTTCTTCGTGGCGGTCGAGATCGTCGCGGCGATCGTGATGATCGCGGTGCCGCGTCTGGCTCGCTTCACCGCAAGTTTCCTGCTGACGGTGTTCCTCGCGGTGCTCATGGCGACGATGGCGATGTCCGCCCGACGCGATGGCATCTCCGCGATCTGGAGCGGTTCCTGCGGGTGCTTCGGCTCGGCGAGTCCACCGCCGATCGGCATGTTCGCGATGGATCTCGCCCTGCTGCTCGGCGTGATCTTCCTGCGGCCGCGACGGTCGGGAAGCGAGGGGTGGCGGCTCGGGGTGGTCGCGATCGCGGTGGTCGCCGGAGTCGGCATCGCCTTCGGACGCCCGCAACCGGTGATCACGATTCAGGTGGACGACGCCGATCTGGCGGGTTCCGACCCCACGACCGAGGAGGTCGGCGTCGAGACGGCGGCCGAGCCGCCGGGTTGGGGCGACATCCCAACCGAGGTCGAACCCTTCTACGCCCCCGAGTTCGCGGGCTGGGTCGGCAGACCCCTGTCCGCCGATCCGCTGGCTCGTCTGATCTCGCGTCCCCTGCCGCCCGGGATCGACACCGGGCGATGCCACGTGGTCTTCCACCGGGCCGATTGCGAGCACTGCCATCGCCTGCTGGAGGATCACTTCAGCGGCCCGTTGGATGTCCCTGTCCTCGCGGTCGAGGTGCCGGACACCGATCCCGGGTCGGCGCTCCCGATGCCGTGCGAGGACTGTCTGCTTCACGCGCTGCCCGAAGGACCGACCTACGTCTTCGCGACCCCCGTGCTCCTCACCGTCGAGGACGGCGTGGTCGTCGCCGTCTGCGAGAATGCCGACGACGAGGCGCTGGTGGTCGCCACGATTCAGGCTCGTCGGGCCGAGTGATCACCGGCTCGCCGGTCGGTTCGCTCTTCCCGTCGTCTCCCCACTCTCCCTGCCCCGCTCCGCCCTTCCTGCTTCCTCTTCGATCCTGGACACGCCCTGATGCCATCGCCTCGCACCATGCTTGCGGCCGTTCCCTTCTCGATCGCCTTCGCCCTGCTGTCGGCCTGCGAACCGGCGACTCCCCCGGCGGACGCCGACGGCGACTCGACCGGCGGCGGCGCGGCGGCGGTGGCCGCGGATCCGTGGGGCCCGATGCCGAAGACCGTCGATCCGAACTACTTCACCGACTTCGAGGAATGGGTCGGCAAGCCGCTCGCGTCGCAGTCGCTCGCGAGGATCATGACCCGTCCGATTCCGGAGTTCCTGTCGTCGGGCCGCGGGTTCGTGATGTTCTACCGAGCCGACTGCGAGCACTGTCACCACATGCTGGAGCAGTGGTTCACCGAGTCGCTCCCCGGTCCGACCGTGGCGGTCGAGGTGCCCGACACCGATCCCGCCGACGCGATGTCCTTCCCGAGCACGCTGGTGGAGCGACGCATGTTCCCGAAGGGCCCGAACTACGTCATCTCCACGCCCGCCCTCTTCGCGGTCAAGGACGGGGTGGTCACCGGGTTCGCCAGCGACCCCGACGATCCCGAGTCGGTCGAGGCGTGCCTGGCCTCGAACGCGGACTGATCCACATGTCAATGGTCGTGCTCGCCCGCATCCTCGCCGTCGTCTACGCCGCCGCCGCGATCGTCGTGGCGATGCGACAGGGCGACGCGATGCCGGTCTGGATCATCGGGCTGCTCGCGAAGACCGGCGCCTCGCCGGAAGTCTCGGTCCGACTGGTCGCCGGATCGTGCGCGGCGATCGCAGGAACGCTCGCGGCCCTCGGTGCTCGGGCCCGGGTTCCTGCGATCATGGCGGCGGCACTTCTGATCTTCAGCGGCATCGCCGACGGATCCGCGTCGCTCTCCCTC
The DNA here is from genome assembly GCA_030432455.1 of Phycisphaerae bacterium. Classification (GTDB taxonomy): domain Bacteria; phylum Planctomycetota; class Phycisphaerae; order Phycisphaerales; family SM1A02. Next base: position 2,758 of record JAUIHC010000424.1, read on the forward strand.
GGCGCATCCAGCGTCCTCCTGATCCGGCCGATCGTGCAGATCGTCGTCGGACTGCTGCTGGCGGCGCCGCTGGTCGCCACCCGGTCCCCGGCCGAGCGACTCCGGCATCCCGGGCTCGCCGCCGGAGGCGTGGTGGCATCCCTCGCTCTGGGGGCCGGGATCGCGGCGAATCTCGATGTCGCCACCGTGGCCGCCCCATCGACCGGCCGCGACGAGTCGGGACGGTATGTGGTGCACGATCTCACCC
>JAUIHC010000425.1 GCA_030432455.1 Phycisphaerae bacterium
CACGGCCGCGCAGACCCAGGTCCAGATTCGAAGCGACCCGACCCGCCTGGCCCCCCACGGCGTCACCAGCTGGAGCACGGCCCCGATGAAGACCGGCACGGTCGCCACAAGCCCGCTCACCACCTCGCCGAGACCGAGGGCGAGCGCAAAAAGCACGAACTGCCACTCCCCGGCCCCGGTCATGATCGCCCACGCCACCCCATCCCCGACAAGGAGGCGAAGATCCCGACGACGCTGCTGAAGGCGGATGACGGACACGGGCGGGAAGTGTCGCAGACGGAGGCCGCGGGCACCAGAGGGCGGGGTCGGCCACGGGATCCCCCCTCCCGGATTCCCGACTCTTGTGGCGATCACGCCCCGGTCGGCCGATGATGATCCGGAACGATGATCGACCTCACGACCATCCTCCTCGCCTCGTGCGCAGGCTTCGTCGGACTGCTGGGCCTTTGGTACGGCGCGGGCATCGTCGCCAGAGCCATCTGCGATGCTCGGCTCCGCGCCGCGACCATGGGTCGCGGCGTGCTCATGCTCACCTACGACGACGGCCCAGGGCGCATGGCCACGCCTCCGCTGCTCGATCTCCTCAAGGCACACGATGCCAAGGCGACGTTCTTCCTGATCGGCCAATCAGCCGAGGTTGCACCCGAGGTGGTCGACCGCCTCGCCGCCGACGGGCACACCATCGGGTGGCATACCCACACCCACCGAAACCAATGGAAGTCGGACCCTTTGCGAGCTTTGGCCGACGTCTGGCAACCGCCCGCCAGACTCGACACGGGGCCGACGCGAGCGACGGTGTTCCGCCCGCCGTATGGCAAGATGACGCTGGGCACAGTGCTCGCATCCGCCGCTCGGAGGCTTCCGATCATCACCTGGACGCACGTTTCGGGTGATACCCACGAAACCCTGCCCGACCCGCAGGCGATCGTGGCGCAGGTCGAGCAGGATCGTGGAGGCGTCGTCCTGATGCACGACATGGATAGAGCGGATTCATCACGCCCCGCGTACGTCCTCGAGTTGACCCGCCTGCTCCTGGAGTCCGCTTCACGCCACGGATGGACGATCGCCACCCCGCCGGTTCCGGGAAGCCGACCATGAAGCGCCGCCGCGTCCTTGCCGTCGCGTCCGGTGGCGGGCACTGGGTTCAGCTCATGCGGATTCGACCGGCATTCGCCGATGCCGACGTCACCTACGTCACGGTGCGCGCGACCTACGCCTCCGATGTTCCGGGCGAGGATCTCAGGGTGGTCCCTGATGCCACCCGTTGGGATCGTTTGAAGCTGTTGTCGATGGCGATGAAGTTGCTCTGGATCGTCGCGACGGTCCGACCGCATGTCGTCATCTCGACCGGCGCCGCCCCGGGCTATTTTGCGATCAGATTCGGGCGTTGGTTCGGAGCTCGAACCTGCTGGATCGACTCGGTGGCGAATGCCGAGGAACTGTCGCTCTCCGGTCGAAAGGCGATCCCCCACGCCACACAGGTGCTCTCGCAATGGCCCGATGTCGCGTCGGCCAGCGGCGTGGGACATGCCGGGAGTGTGCTGTGATCTTCATCACGGTCGGTTACCAGATGGCCTTCGACCGCCTCGTCCAGGCCGTCGATGCGTGGAAGGGTTTCCACTCGGACTCGCCTGCATTCGCCCAGATCGGGCCGTCCGATCTCCGCCCGGCTCATCTCGAGTTCGTCGACTTCACGGAACCCGAGGATTTCACCCGCCTCGTTCGCGAGGCGTCGGTGATCGTGGCCCATGCGGGCATGGGGTCGATCCTCACGGCGTTGCAGCATGGCAAGCCGATCGTGGTCATGCCGCGCCGCGCCTCGCTTCGGGAGACCAGAAACGACCATCAGGTCGCGACGGCGGAACGTCTTCGAGGCCGCCCGGGCATTCATGTCGCCATGGACGAGACCGAGCTCGGGCCGATCCTCGATCGGCTCTCCGAACTCGAGGAGATCCCTCCGATCTCGTCCGAAGCGTCCCCCGAACTCATCACGCACATCCGACGATTCATCGCCGAGTCGTGAGAATCAGTCCGGGGTGGTTCCCCCGAACCCTGCCGGGATCGGGGCCTCGACCTTTCTGCCTTCGATCGTGACGCTGCACGCGTGCAGCATGATCCGCTCCGCGGCTGGTCCGCCGTAGAGGGTGTCGCCCACGATCGGTGTGCCGAGGTGTGCCAGACCCGCTCGGATCTGGTGCCGTCGTCCCGGTCCGATCAGTTCGACCTCGACGACCTGCCTTCCCGGGCCGGGGTTGAGATCGTCCCGTCGCCACCAGCGGCATCGCCCCCGAACCGTGTGATCCCCCTCGTCCGAGACCTTGACCTTCTTCGAGCCTCGATAGCGGCTCGTGAAGTGCAGGACGAAATCGCCCCGCCGCGGCGGTCGCCCGGTCACGACCGCCAGATATCGCTTCTGAATCCGACCCTCCCGGATGCGGAGCTCCTCCTGCAGGAACCCGCTCGCCTCGAGCGTCTTCGCGACCATGAGACACCCCGAGGTCCCGCGGTCGAGCCGGTGCACGAGCCCTGCCTCGGGCATGTGCTCAAGCTCGGGATCGCGGTCGATGAGCCACGCCTCGACGCTGCGCTCTCCCCGGTCGTCGCCCTTCCCGCGGACGGAGTGCCAGCCCGATGGCTTGTCGAGGACGATGATCTCGTCGGTCTCGAGCAGGACGGTCGGGGCGACCTCGGCGGACGCGTCTGACATGGATTCGGAAGGTGTGTCGGTCACTGGATCATCAGCAGGTAGGCGAGGGTGGCAAGCGTCAGGGCCGCGCCGATCCCCATGAGGACGAGCCCCCCGGGGTGGACCGGATCGGAGGAACCCGGCGCCGGACGGCGGACGAGGTGGAGGATCGCGCCGACCACCAGCAGGATCACCGGCAGCGCCACGACGAGCACCGCGTTCTCCGCAGCGGCGGAGGGAGACGCCGCGAACTCGCCATCCGCCGGCACCGCGGCGATCGTCGACTCGCCGGCATCCGAGCC
>JAUIHC010000426.1 GCA_030432455.1 Phycisphaerae bacterium
GTCGCGGTGGCCCGACGCCCGGGTGATCGGGACCTGCTGATCCTTCTGGCGCAGGCGTCGTACGACATCGGACAGGTCGACGAGGCGTTCGAGCTCGTCCGCACCTGGGCGCTCGACAACACCGATGCGCGGGCGTGGCTGGTCCTCGCCGACTTCGCCCGCCGCAGCAACGACCCCGACACGGCGCGGGACGCGATCATGCGAGCGATCGAGATCGATCCGACCGGCGGCCCCGAGCCGTACCTCGCGTCGGCGGAACTCGAGCGGAGTCTCGGAGAGAACGCCACGGCCCTTCGTCGGCTCCGTCAGGCGTACGGCCTGGCGCCCGAGGACGCGTCGATCGCCGATCGGCTCCGCGCCTACGGCGAGGTTCCCGGCCCGACGCTGGTCCTTCCCCCCGGTCCCTGATCCGGCACCATGAACGAACGACGACGGGATGCCCGGCCGGACACCTGGCTGCAGGCCCTCGCGCAACTGGGCGATCTCGCCCGGGTGCGGCTGCTGCATCTGGTCGAGCAGGCGGAACTCGGGGTCGGGGTCGGCGAGCTCGCCACCGCCGCACAACTGCCGCAGTCCACGGTGAGCCGGCACCTCAAGGCGCTGCAGGAGCACGGGTGGATCGTCAAGCGGCACGAGGGCACCGCGAGTTACTACCGGCTCCGTCTCGAACTCGACCCGGATCTGCATCGACTCTGGGAGACCACCCGCGATCGCGTCGCCGAAGCCGCGATCTTCGCCGACGACGCGGCCCGTCTCGCCGAGGTGCTGGCGAGCCGCCGGACCGACTCACAGGCCTTCTTCGGTCGCATCGGCGGGGAGTGGCACGAGCTGCGTCGGGAGCTCTTCGGCACCGGCTTCGGCGCCGAGGCGCTGCTGGGCCTGCTCGACCCGGACTGGGTCGTCGCCGATCTCGGATGCGGCACCGGTGATGTCGCTGAACGCCTGGCCCCGATGGTTCGCGAGGTCGTCGCGGTCGATCGCGAACCTGCGATGCTCGACGCCCTGCGGCGTCGTCTGGGCGATGCGGGCAACATCCGGGTCGTCGAGGGCGATCTGCTGGATCTTCCCCTGGAGTCCGGTTCGATCGACGCCGCGGTGGTGATGCTCGTCCTGCACCATCTCTCGGATCCGATCGCGGTGCTTCGCGAGACGGCACGGGTGCTGCGTCCCGGAGGCCGGGCGCTGGTCGTGGACATGGTGGGGCACGATCGCGACGCCTATCGCCACGACATGGGGCATGTGCACCTGGGGTTCGACGAGGCGGCGGTGCGCGGCTGGAGCGAGTCCGCGGGCTTCGATCACTGCGTCTGGAGACGACTCAGGCCCGACCCCCAGGGCAAGGGGCCGGGCCTGTTCGCCGCAGGATTCCGCAAACCGCGGTCCTGAATCGATCGTCTTCCGCGATCAGGATCCGCGGGTGAGGTACTTCCGGGGATCGGCTTCGATCTTGCCCTTGCAGCCGCCGCAGCAGACGCCGACCGCGCGATCACCGACCACGAACCACGCGGACTTCTCGCCGAGTGCCTTGTCGCTGATCGGGCAGGTCTTCTGCGTGCCGCTCGCCTTCGCCTCGGTGATGACGATCTCGTCGAGGGCGGGGAGGAACTTCGCAGGGTCGCGCTCGAACGCCCGCACGCACTTGCCGCAGCAGAGCCGGACGAGTCGGTTGCGGACGACCACGAGCTTGCAGTCCTTCGCATCGGGGCCGGTCGGATCGGGAAGGGCCTCCCCCTTCATGACGAGGCAGGTCGCCGACTTCGGATAGCGGGGAAGCTGGTCGGCGATGATCCGCTGATCGATGTCCTTGATGAACCGCTTCGGGTCCTTCTGGAAGGCGGCGAGGCACTTCTCGCAGCAGAACCGGAACTCGCGGCCCGCCTGCAGGGCGTCACCGCCGCCGTCGAAGACGAGCACCACGCCACCGTCGGCCGGAAGCGGCTCGCCACTGACGGCGCAGACCTCGAGGAGGTAGGGGGCGCCGACCCGCTCGGCGGGGGCGGGGGTCGACGGCTGAATGGTGCCGGGGGCGGCGCCGAGTGCGGCGATCAGCAGGGCGGCGAGGGTGAGCAGCGAGCGGGAGGCGGTCATGCGGGGGTCTCCGGGAGAGCGGGTCCGAGAACGGTCCGAAACACGAGCGGTCGGGAGCATAGTGCTCCGACCGGGGTGGGGGCGTCGGCGTGGTCCGGGGCCATTCCCGTTGCCCGGAGGGAAGACATGGGGTAGTCTTCATCCATTCATCCGATGAATGGATGAATATTCGTGTGGATCTCGAAACCACCGTCCCTCGGGCTCGAATCTCGCGATCTCCCGATGCGTCTCAGGCCGCGTCGGCTCTCATGTCCTCCCGTTCCGGCCACCTTCTGGAGTCACCCGTGACCGCCACCGCATCCGACGCCGCGACCTTCCTCTCGACCGGCCTCCCGCTCTTCACCGACGCCCCCTTCAAGGTCCGCGACCTCTCCCCCGAGACCGTCGCCTTCGGCCGCAAGGAAATCGAGCTCGCCCAGCATGAGATGCCGGGCCTCATGGCGCTCCGCGAGGAGTACGCGGGCCAGTTCCCGCTCAAGGGCGCCCGCATCACCGGCTCGCTCCACATGACCATCCAGACCGCGGTGCTCATCGAGACGCTCGTCGATCTCGGCGCCGAGGTCCGCTGGGCCAGCTGCAACATCTTCTCGACCCAGGACCACGCCGCCGCCGCGGTCGCGGTCGGACCGAACGGCACCCCCGACGCCCCGGCCGGCGTCCCGGTCTTCGCGTGGAAGGGCGAGACGCTCGAGGAGTACTGGTGGTGCACCTTTCAGGCGCTCAACTGGCCGGACGGCGAGGGCCCGAACCTGATCCTCGACGACGGCGGCGACGCGACCCTGCTCGTGCACAAGGGTCTCGAGTTCGAGAAGGCGGGTGCGATCCCCGGCCCCGAGACGACCACCAACGGCGAGTTCAAGGTCGTCCTCAAGCTGCTCGCCGCCATCGCCGACGGCGAC
>JAUIHC010000427.1 GCA_030432455.1 Phycisphaerae bacterium
GCAGCGCCTCCAGCCACATGTCCTCGCTGACGCCGCCGCGGAGGGCCATGGCGTTGCGGACCGCGACGCCCTCGTCCCGACCAGGACGGGCGGAGACCTTCGAATCGCGGGCCCCGTCCTCGAGGGCGGGCTTCGGAGGCGTGCACGCCGCCGCCGCGGACGCGAAGGGCATGAGGCCGAGAAGGATGGTGACGACGACTCTGGCGAGCATGTCCGGCATCTCCGGCATCTCCGGGTGGAAAGGCGTTCTGGAAACTGCGTCCGCATCGGTCACCGAGCGAACGTGTCCGTATCATGGTCGGTTCGGCGAGGTGGCGAGTCGATCCGCAGCCTCGCGGTCGGCGGATCCCGAGATTCCCGGACCTGCCTCGCTCTCCCATCCCCCTTTCGGAAACGCCATGGCGCTCACTCCCGACCGTGTTCTCGACGCCCTTCGCACCGTCCGCGACCCGGATCTGGGCAAGGACCTCGTCACGCTCGGCATGGTCAAGCGGCACGATGTCGAGGGCGACCGGGTGCTGGTGACGGTCGAACTCACGACCCCGGCGTGCCCCATGAAGGACCGGATCCGCGGCGACATCGAGGCGGCGGTGCAGACCGCGGCCGACGAGGTCGGCCATCCGATCTCGGGGACCGAGGTCGAGTTCACCGCCGATGTCCGGCGCCCGAACCAGAAGCTCGGCGAGAGTCCGCTGCCCGGCGTCCGACAGATCGTCGCGGTGGGCGCGGGCAAGGGCGGGGTCGGGAAGAGCACGATCGCGGTGAACCTCGCGGTCGGCCTCGCCCGGCACGGGGCCCGGGTGGGCCTGCTCGACGGCGACATCTACGGCCCGTCGCTGCCGACCATGCTCGGGCTCGGCGATGTGCAGACCGTGGCCCGCGGGTCGATGCTCATGCCCTTCGAGACGCACGGCATCAAGTCCATGACCATCGGCAAGCTCGTCGAGGAGGACAAGGCCCTCGTCTGGCGTGGCCCGATGGCTCACGGGGCGTTCAAGCAGCTCGCCATGCAGACCGAGTGGGGCGAACTCGACTACCTGATCGTCGATCTCCCGCCCGGCACCGGCGATGTGCCGCTCACGCTCGCCCAGCTCCTTCCCCTCAGCGGGGCGATCGTGGTCTGCACCCCGCAGCGGGTCGCCCAGGACGACGCCCGCCGGGCGGTCCGGATGTTCGAGAACCTCGGCATCGAGGTCCTCGGCATCGTCGAGAACATGAGCCACTTCGTGGGTGACGACGGCAAGGAGTACGACCTCTTCGGCCGCGGCGGTGCCGAGGTCCTCGCCCAGACGATGGGCCTCCCCTTCCTCGGCGGCGTGCCGATCACCCCGGCGCTTCGGAAGAACTCCGACAGCGGCAACCCGACCGCGAACTGGGACGATCCGGCCCTGGCGGCGGCCTTCGACGCCCTGGTCACCCACGCGGCGAGCCGGATCTCGATCGCCGCGGCGCAGGGGAAGTATCAGATGCCGACGATCAGCGTGAGCTGACCGCGAGTGCGATTCAGAAGGTCACTCCCCCGCCGCTCCCTGCAACCTGCAATCGCGTCAACCGGTTTCCCAATCGCTCATTCGTCCTCGCCCCCCGTCCACACGAGTCTCGGAGCCTTCAGACGATGACCGCCACGATTCTCCGCCGTGTTCACACGCCCCTGCTCGCTGCCACCCTCCTCGCCGGGGTGCCCATCGTGCCGCCCCTCGACGCGGCGACCACCCCTCCCGAGACCGAGACCCGATCCCGCACCGTCGAGGTCACGGTCGAGAACGAGGAGATGACGGTCATCGTGGATGGACGGAAGGTGCCCGCCGATCGCCTCCGTCGCGAGCCGCACGGCGTGATCGTGCTTGATGAGGACGGGCGTCCGATGGAGGACCTTCAGATCCTGATGCCAGGAGGCCCCGGCAAGCCGCTGCACATCCCCGGCCTGCACGGCTCGGGTCGCGTCGAGCAGCACGAGTGGGTCGTTGTGGGGCCGGACGGACAGGCTCAGGTGCTCGGTGACGACGCGGACCTCCAGTGGACGCCGGACGCCCCGCCCCGTGCGATGCTCGGCATCCGCATGGAGAACGCCGAGAAGGGGGTTCGGGTGACCGAGGTCCTGCCCGGCACCCCCGCCTCCAAGGCCGGACTGAAGCCCGGCGACATCGTCCTGACCAGCGAGAAGGGCGTGCTCACGACCGATCGGCTCGCCGAGAAGATCGCGAGCTTCAAGCCCGGACAGGTCGTCGGCATGCGGGTGATCCGAGGCGACACGGTCCTTGACATGAAGGTCGAACTCGCGGCCTGGGATGCGGATCTCCTCGACATCGAGCGCGACGCCGAGGAGGTCGAGATCGACACCGACCTCGACGGCGACCTTCCCCCCGAGATCCGCGACCTGATCCGCCGGGCCATCGGGCTTGGCGGCGAGGAGATGGAGATCCGCGTCGAGGTCGAGCGCGACGCCGACGCCCACCACGGCGGACACGGAGCCTCGGACCTTCACCGCGAGATGATGGACGCCCTCCTCCCGCATCTGGAGGCCATGCACCGGGAGTTCGGCGGGCACTGGGAGGCCGTGGAACGCGAGCTCGACCACCGGATGGAGGACCTCGCCCGCCGATGGGAAGCGCAGGTCGATTCCTTCGCCCGCGAGGTCGAGTCGCAGTTCCGGGAGATGCACGAGCGCGGCGATCGGTTCGGACGCGGCATCGAGGACGCCATGCGACGACGCGCCGAGGACGGCGAGCAGGTCGCCCGCCGGATCGGCGAGGCGCTTCGGCGTTCGGAGGAACAGCGTCGCATGCTCGAAGAACGCGTCGCCCGACTCGAGGCCATGATCGAACGACTGAGCCGTGATCGCGGTGGCCGACCGCCCCGCGACGCGGCGCCCGCCCCTCGGGATCGCCCCGCGTCGCCCGATCGGCCCCGCCGCCGCGGTGATCGGGGCGAGGGTGCCGCGACCGCCCCGACCAGCGACGCCTGATCGCGCCGGGCACGATGCCGA
>JAUIHC010000428.1 GCA_030432455.1 Phycisphaerae bacterium
CCCTTCCGGCCGATGCCCCGCTGCTCGCCGATGCCGGTCGCGAACGCACCCTCGTGCGGCCGCGCGGCGACCTCCCCGGCACCCTTCGCGAGCTGGCGGCCGACCATGGGATCAACGCGCTCATGCTCGAGTGCGGCGGGCGCCTGGCGGGGGAGTTCTTCGCCGACGGCCTGGTCGACGAGGTCGCCGCCTTCATGGCACCGATGCTTTGCGGGGGACCCGTGCCGGCGCTGGGAGGCGCGGGACTGCCGGATGGCTGCGGACTCGACGAGATCACGTTCCGGCGATTCGGCGACGACGTGATGATGCGCGGCATCGTCCGTCACGGCGCCCTCACGGAAGAAGCGTGAAGCTTTCACGGCCGGGTCATCGGCCGTTCATCCGGTTGCGGATCATGGGAGCCGTCCTATGAGTGATCCCATGAATACCGAAATCGAACCCGCAGCGAAACGTGACGGCTGGAAAGGCCAGGTCCGTCCGGCGCTGAGCTACCTCGTGGCCCTCGGCCTCACGCTCACCGCCCCCGCGCTCATCGCCGGCGCCGTGATCCTCGCCGTGCTGGCGGGCGACGCCTCGATCGTCGGCCTCGGACTGCTCGCCGGCGCCTTGCTCGGTGCCGTCGGCGCCGTGGCCCTGCTGTGGCTGCTCTCCGACTTCCGGGGACGGCGCCAGCCGGAAGCGGGCTGACCGGCTACTTCCCGAAGAGCTGCGTCCAGCGGCCGTTGTGGTGGCCGAGGCCGATGCGCTGGTGGCCACCCGCGAACATGTTCTTGTGGTGGCCCGGCGAGTAGAACCACCCCTTGTTGGCGGCCGCCGGGTTCGTGCCTCCCGAGTAGATGTTCTCGGCGGAAGCCGTGGTGCCGAAGTTCTTCGCCCGGTCCCACGGCGTCCGCTTGCCGGGCACCGGCGACTCGTGGGCGAAGAAACCCTTCTCCGCCATGTCCTTCGAATGGTCGCGCGCCGCGTCGCAGAGTTTCGGGTCCAGCTCCAGGGCGTTGAGCCCGACGAGCATGCGCCAGATGTTCGCCTCCTCGACACCCTCGGCCTCCTTCGGCGGAACCTCGTCGTCCTCGGCGACCCTGCGGTTCTTCTCGAGAATGCGGAGGCCGTCCCGCGGCAGGTCGCCGGCCTCGGTCGCGATCCGCTGCTCCGCCTCCTCGAGCTGCTTGCGCGAGTCACTCGGGGTGCTCGACAAGGCGGCGTCGAGGGCCGCATCGCGGAAGCGTGCCAGACGGGTCGCGGCCTTGCGCTGAGCAACCGTCGCGGGCGGAAGCTTGGCGGTGATCTCCTCCGCCGTCGGCATGATCAACATCCGCAGCTCCTGCATGCCCGGCATGCTCTTCGACTTGAGCAGCGGCTTCATCGGACCCTCGCCCATACCCTTGACCTTCATGAACTCACCGCGCAGCTCGCCGATCCGGCGCCGGCGTTCGTTCTTCCCGGCGCGGAGCACCTCCTTCGCCCCCGACTCCAGCGCCGTGAGATAGCGGTCCCGCATGCGCGGCCATGCCTTGTCGAGGTCGGCGACCAGGTCCGCGAGCGTCTCGCCATCGCTTTCCTCCAGCGAATCGCAGAGGTCGTCGATCGGTTCATCCCGCTCGAGCCGGGTCTGGAAGGCGGCCAGCAGCTCGTCGGAGCCGAGGTTGGCGGAAACCGGGGCCGCAAGCGCGGCCAGCAGGATGGGAATGAGGAGCTTCACGAAGAAAAACGCGGGCGCAGGGTGCTCCACTCCCGCGCCCGCGTCGAGTCGGATCGACCGGCCCCGCTCAGCGGCAACCGCGGGAGCCGCCTCCGACGATCACCGGTCCGATGCGCACCCCCCCGGAAGTGTAGCGACCGTGACGCGGATGAACCACGGCGCGGCCGCGGCCCACCGGGCGGCAGACCCGCTGGCGGGGATGGTGGATGACGGGGCGGCAGCGGTGGCTGACCGGAAGAATCCGGGTGCGGTAAACCGGATAGCCGCAGCGGTCGTAGCCGGCCACGTAGCGCTGGGCGTAGACCGGGCAGCCGCAGGAACTACGATGGCTGACGTAGGTGTGCGGCGTGTTGCAGCGGGGACGGGCGTCGGCGTCGGGCGCGGCGACGAAGCCGGCGCCGATCACGGTGAGGAGTGCGAACAGGTTCTTCATGGTATGATATCGGTGGATTCGTTGCCTTGGACCCGGCACCCCCGCGCCTTATTCACCCGAAGTTGGAAAAACAGAACGCCCGCGCCGGAGGATCCGGCGCGGGCGCGGAGAATCCGGACCGCCGGGGTCAGGCGTTCACCCGGAGAATCGCCGAGCCGTGCTGCATCCAGCGGTAGGCGACGAAGGCCGCGAGCCAGACGATGGGGTAGGCGAAGATGAGACCGACCAGGAGGGCGATCGCCCCGGCGAGCACGATGAGGAACGAGAGGATGGCGAGCCCGAAGAGCGGCCACTTCTGCCCCTGCGTGATCCGCGAGCTGTAGGCCAGGGACTCCATCGCCCCGAGGTCCTTGTCGACGATCGCGTTCATGTACTGCCCGAAGCGCAGGGCGATGTAGATGCCGGGCACGATGAGCAGCAGGAGTCCGATCGCGACGGCGAGGCCGTAGACGATGCTGGCGCCGACCGCGCGCAACAACTGCTGCGCCCCGCCGAAGATCATCCCGAGGTTGTAGGGCTTCCCGGTGACGATGTTGAGGCCGATGCGCGTCGTGCCGAGGCTCAGGAAGATGGAAAGCACCTGGCTGATGACGTTGGTGAAGATCGAGACGGCGATCTGGGCGGGGCTCGCCTCGTTCTGGACCGACTCGAATTCACCGGTGGCCGGGTTGATTTCGAAGTTCGGCTGGAAGCCTCCGCCGACCAGCGCCTCGATCACCCCGAGCACCATGCCCACCCCCCAGCTGATGCCGAGATAGATCGCGCCGACCGCGACGATCATGCCGAAGTGCTTCTTGGTCAGCTCGAAGGCGCGGGAAATGCAGGCGCCGATCTCGAGCGGCTCGC
>JAUIHC010000015.1 GCA_030432455.1 Phycisphaerae bacterium
CCCTCGGAGGCACCGTCGGACGCATGGCCGCTCCGGCGGCCGGTCTCGGCCGGGTCGATCTGACCCCCGCCGGACGCGAGGATCCGATCTTCCGCGGACTGCCCTGGTACGCCGTGTGGCCGGGATCTCATCAGGACGAGATCACCGAACTGCCACCCGACGCCCGCACCCTCGCCCGCAGCGAGTCCTGTGCCGTCGAGGCGTTCGCCTGCGGCGTGTTCTCCTACGGTGTGCAGTTCCATCCCGAGTGGTCGTCCGCCGCCTTCGTGTCTCGCTGCGAGGCGGGAGGGCTGCTGGGTGACGGCGACCGGGCTGCACTGGCGGCCGCGATCCGCGATCAGGCCGAGTCGATCGACCGTCAGGCCGCACGATTCGCCGAGAACATCGCCTCGTTCCTTCTCCCCGTCGAACGGGTCAACGCCGGCGTGGCCAAGGACATCCACCACTGACTCGGCCGCGACGGCGGGTTCACCGCGTCACCCTCGACGGGACCGACCGAATCATGCACGCGGCCAGCCGATCTCCGGGCGTCTCCATCCGGTGGCTCCGGATCCTCCTGCCGGCGGTCGTGGTCGCGTCCGGAACGGTGGCGCCGGACTCGAGCGCATCGACGGCCATCATTCCGGAACGCCAGGATCAGCCCGCGGCGGCTGGCGAACAGGCCTCGCCATCGATCGACGAGCGTCTCCGTCAGGCCCGGGCCCGGCTGGAGGAGATCCTCGCGGTCGAACCACCGGAGTCGCCGAAGGCCCGCAGCGTCGCCGGTCTCATCGAGATTCTCGAGGCCCATCTCGCGGCTGCGGAGCGGGCCGCCGGATTCGCCGCCGGCATCGAACAGGCGCCTCGAGATCGCCAGGCGGTCGATGACCGGATCGCCGCCGCCGAGTCCGCGGCGACCGAGGCCGTCGAGGTGGATGACACCCTCGCCCTCGAGGAGATCCGAGCGACGGTGGACCGGATCGAGGATCGCCGCGAAGCGCTGTCCGTCGAGACCGCGTCGCTGAAGGATGCCATCGAACGACGACAGGCCCGTCGCGGCGCCATGCGGGAGGAGACCGCCTCGATCGCCGAGACGGTCTCCCGCTACGAGTCGCAGAGTGACGACGAGATCGAGCATCGGGCCGATCGGATCGCCCGACGCCGCGCGGAGCTGGCCGCGATCGACCTCGAGCGACGGTGGTACGACGCGACCGACGACATCCTGCGCGACCGCCAGCGGGCGATCGCGCGGGAGTCGGTCCGGGTGGATGCCGAGCTGGCGACGTGGTCGGAACGACTCGTCCGCCTCGAGTCGATGGAGGCCGAGGCGCGACGCGCCGCGGCGGAGGCGACCGCCCTCGAGCAGTCGGATCCGCTCGCGGCGGCGGTGGCCGCCCGGAATCGCGAGCTGGCCGAACGGCTGACCACCATCACCGCCGAGGACGATCGGATGCGATCCCGCCTCGACGAGCGTGTCGCGGAGCTGGACGAGCTGCGGCGGAGTCTCGAATCCGACCGCAGACGGTTCGCGGGTCGTGTGACCCCGGCCATCGCGACCGTCCTGCGGCAGCGCTCCGCATCGAGACGACGCTCCGTTCGGAAGTCGCGGCGCTTCGGGCGAGACTCCCCCAGGTCGAACTGGAACGACTGCTCCTCGAGGACGAGCTCTCCCGGCTCGCCGCGCCCGCCGCCGAGGCGGACCGACTCATGAACCGGGTCGAACCGCCGCTCACCCCGGAGGATCGCGAGCGACTTCGACCCACCCTCGTCTCCCTGCTGGAGGCCCGTCTGGATCAGGCCGGGGAACCGCTGCTTCGATCGCTCAACCGACAGACCGACGAGCTCAACAGTCTGCTCGAGACCGATCTCACCCTGCTCGACGAGATCTGGAGATACCGCTCGTTCATCCTCGAGCAGACGGTCTGGGTCCGCGACGAGAACGCCCTCGATTCCGGTCTCGGGCGGCGGATCGTGGAGCAGGCGGAGATCTTCTTCTCCCGATCGGGGTGGCGGGCGACGATGGACATCGCCCGGCTCCAGATCGGGGAACGGCCATGGATCCTCGCGCTCGGATTCGGTCCGCTCGCGATCCTTCTCCTGCTGAGACGTCGCATCGCCGTCCGCATCCGGCTGGCGGGCGATCGGGTGGCACGGGCCTCGACCGACCGATTCCGAGAGTCGCTGCTGGTCGCCGGCTTCGCGACGGCCGATGGGGTCGCGATGGCGGCCCCCTTCTTCGCCCTGTCGATGGCGATCGGGGACGACCCGCTCGGCGCGAGGATCGTGATCGCGCTCGACCGCACGCTCGGCTCGCTGGCGACGTTCGTCTTCGCGGTCGCCGTGATGGCGTCGGTGATGCGCCGCGGCGGTCTCGCGGAGCGTCATTTCCACTGGAAGCCGCCGACCATCCGGACGGCCCGCCGATTCGTCTGGTTCGCGGCGGTCGCGGTGGCCTTCGCCTTCGGCGACCGCATGTGCGATCCGCGGGAACTCGATCTCCCCGATCTCGGGCGACTCCTCTACACCCCGATCCCCCTGCTCATCGCCGCGTTCTTTGTGGTCACCATCCGGAGCCACGACGACCGCAAGCTCATCGATCAGGCCGCGGGCGGAACTCCGTTCGCCCGGAGCGGACTCGCCCGGGCCGTCTTCGGGCTGTGCGTGGCGGTTCCGATCATCGCCGCCATCGCCGCGAACATCGGCTGGTATCAGGCGGTCTCGATGCTGCAGCGGGCGACGATGTCGACGCTCATCTTCGTGGCCCTGCTGCTGGTGCTGCGGGAAGTGCTCTTCCGCGGGCTCCACGCCCGCCAGCGTTCGCAGTCGTGGCAGCTGCGACGCCAGCGGGACGAGGGCGAGGATGTGAGCGACGAGGTCGAACATCTCGAGGAGATCGGCGTCCGGACGCGGGGGGCGATCCGATTCTGCATGGTCACCCTCGTGCTTCTGGGGATCTGGGCGATCTGGTCGAACCTGCTCCCCGCCTTCCAGGGCTTCCGGGGCGTCGAGGTCTGGACATACGAGGCGATGGTCCCCAACGAGGAGACCGGCGTCTCGGAACCGCAGATTCTCGCGGTGACCCTGGGAGCGGTGGCGATGGCCCTCGCCTCGCTGCTCGCCACGTTCTACGCGTCGCGGCACCTGCCCACCCTGTTCGAGATCGTCGTGCTCGATCGCATCGGACTCGAACGGGGCGTCCGCTACGCGGCGGTCCAACTGATGCAGTGGGTGGTCGTGATCGGCGGCCTCGCCTACTCGTTCTCATTGATCGGCATCACCTGGTCGAGCGTGCAGTGGCTCGCCGCGGGCTTCACCGTCGGGCTGGGCTTCGGGCTGCAGGAGATCTTCGCGAACTTCATCTCGGGGCTCATCATCCTCTTCGAACAGCCGGTGCGGGTCGGCGATGTGGTGACGGTCGGCGGCACGACGGGACGCATCTCGCGGGTCCGCATGCGATCGACCACGATCACCGACTGGGACCGGAAGGAGCTCGTCGTCCCGAACAAGCAGTTCATCACGCAGGAGGTCGTCAACTGGTCGATCGGCGACTCGTGCATCCGGCTGGTGCTTCCGGTCGGGGTCGGCTACGGCGAGGACCCGGACCGGATCAGCGAGTTGCTCATGGAGATCGGCGGCGCCGATCCCGGCACGCTCGCGGACCCCGAACCGCACGTCTTCTTCGCCGGCTTCGGCGACAGCGCCCTGCTGTTCGAACTCCGCGTCTACCTCCCCGACACCGACGGCCTCGTTCCGGTGCGGAATCGACTGAACACCGCCATCAAGAAGGCGTTCGACGCGGCGGGCGTGGACATTCCGTTCCCGCAGCGGACGGTGCACGTCTCGATGGTGTCTCGGGACGATCCTGACGCGACGAGCGGGGCGCCGATCCCGGTGCCGCCGATCGATCGCGAGGGGCCGTCGGAGGGACCGTCGTGACCGACTCCTCCCGCATCGGCACCCGGCTGCGGCCCTTCGGCACGTCGATCTTCGCGGAGGTGTCGGCCGCCGCCGCTCGGCACGGCGCCATCAATCTCGGACAGGGATTCCCCGACGAGGACGGCCCGGAGATCGTCCGAAGGGCGGCCGCGGAGGCCGTCATCGACGGCCCGAACCAGTACGCGCCGCTCGCCGGCCTTCCGGTGCTTCGCCACGCCGTCGCGTCGTGGGTGCAGCGGACGCAGGGCGAGGCGATCGATCCCGACCACGAGGTCACCGTGGTGACCGGAGCGACCGGCGGCATCGCCGACGCGATGCTCGGCCTGCTTGAACCCGGCGACGGCGTGATCCTGATCGAGCCCTGGTACGACTCGTATCCGGCGGCGGTGGCGATGGCGGGGGGGCGGTGCCGCTTCGCGACGCCCGCGGCCCCGAGGTACCGCCTCGACCGGACGGTGCTGGAGGCCGCGGTGGACGACGGATGCCGCGTGCTGGTGGTGAACTCGCCCCACAACCCGACGGGCCGGGTCCTCGATGACGCCGAATGGGATGCGATCGAGTCGTTCGTGCTGGAGCACGACCTGATCCTGATCAGCGACGAGGTCTACGAGTCGCTCACCTACGGCACCCCGCACCGATCCCCGCTGACCCGCCCCGGCCTGCGGGACCGGACCATCGTCGTCTCCAGCATCGGGAAGTCGTTCTCGCTCACCGGCTGGAAGGTCGGCTGGACGATCGCCGCCCCGGCGCTCACCGACGCCATCCGGGCCGCCCATCAGTTCACGATCTTCTCGGTGGCGACCCCGTTGCAGATCGGCGCCGCGACCGCCCTCGGGCTGCCCGAGGCGTCGTTCGAGACCTTCCGAGACAGCCACCGCGAGCGGCGGGACCTGCTGGTGGACGGTCTGGAGGCCGCGGGGCTCCACCCCATCGTTCCACAGGGCACCTATTTCGTGCTCGCCGACGTGGGGCGATGCGGCGTCATCGACGACCGGGCCTTCTGCGACCGCCTTCTCGAGGAGGTGGGGGTGGCGGCGATCCCCACCTCGGCCTTCCACCACGATGGCCGGTCCGGCCCGATCCGCTTCGCCTTCTGCAAACGGCGAGAGGTGCTCGAGGAGGCCATCACCCGCCTGGCCGGGGCCGCCCGCCTGCTGCCCTGACCGGCCATCCCCGTGCCGGCGCTCTTGAAGCGGGCGAGGTTTCCGGTATGCTTCCCGATTCGCCGTGTTTCCGGGCATGGAGTCGGAAGCGGCGAATCGACCTGCGGCCCGAGGCCGCCCTCACTTCGGAGAACACCGTGTACGCCATCATCGAGGACAGCGGAACCCAGATCATGGTCCGAGAGGGCGATGTGATCGAGGTCGATCTCCGTGAGGAGACCCCCGACACCGGGTCCACGCTCGTCTTCGATCGTGTGCTCGCGATCGGTGGAGAGTCGGCGGCGGTCGGCACCCCGTACGTCGGGGGCGCCAGCGTCTCCGCCGAGGTGCTCGGCGAGATCAAGGGCGACAAGGTCATCAAGGTGATGTACAAGCGTCGCAAGGGCATGCGTCGCAAGAGCGGCCACCGCCAGCGGTATCTGAGCGTCCGCATCGGCGCCATCACCGGCGGCTGAGCCCCCGGCATCCTGAAGAACGACGCACCGTCCGCGAGCCTGCTCGTGGACGGTGTTCATTGGGTGATCGGCCTCAGACGCGATCGAGCATCCGACGAACGCGTTCGATCGCTTCGGGCTCGCCGGTCCGGGCGCTCAGCATGCAGGCTTCACAGACCGCCAGCAGGTCGAGGGTCGCCTCGGCCGGCCGCACCGGCACCAGACCACGGACGATCGCATCGATGGACTCCGCCAGATCCTCGGCGGGCTCGGTCTGGCGGGGTGGTCCCGGCGGTTCGAACTCCACGGTGCCCCCCTCGGCATCCGACCAGTCCATCCCGTCATCCACCACCCGGAGGCGGCCCGCGGCCCCGTGCAGGGAGACCGACCGCTGATGCCTTCCGCCATCCGCCCCGACCGAGACCGACGCCGCGCGGCCGTCCGGATAGCGGGCGATCGCGAAGAGTCGGCGGATCGGGGCTTCGGAGACGCCGATCGGTCGGATGCCGCACGCCTCCACGACCGCGGGCAGTCCGAACCACGCCGAGAGCAGGTCGAAGGCATCGAGAAGTCGGGTGGTCAGAAGCCCGTCGGGACCGGGACCCGTGATTTCGATGGACGCCGACGCCGGCGGGCCGAAGGTCTCGGCCGCCTCCAGAAGTCGTCGCCCGCGTCGCAGCCCCCGGAACCAGGGAATCGGCAGGGGGAGGGGTGCATTGCCCGGAAGCGGGAACGACTCGTCCAGAAAGGCGGAGAGTCCTCCCGGCCGCACCGCCATCGAGAGCAGTGGGCGGTCATGAGCCGCCGACATGACGGCGGTCAGCTCGTCGGCGGGGATCCGCCGCTCCGGGTCCATGAGTACGACCGCGTCGATGCCGGTCGTGGCGGCCAGTTGCCGAGGATCGTCGAGATGCGGAATGCCGAGCCTGGCCGCGAAGTCCACGGCGTCCGCCGTCGGCCCTCCCAGGGCGACGATCGTCAGGCGGTCGTCGGACGCCAGCGCGGCACAGGCTGGGAGCAGGGCATCCCCGACCCAGCAGGCGATTCGCACACGTGTCCGGTCTCCACCCATCGCCGGGAATGCTACCCGGAGGCCGGGATCACCGAGTCGGTCACGGCCCCGGCGGCACGCGCGTGCTACAGTCCTCCTCGGCGAGCGGGCGATCGCGCCTCCGGATCTCCGGAGGTGAGGAAAGTCCGAGCACGACAGGATGACGGTGGTGGGCAACACCCACCGGCCCGTGGACTGCGGGTCAGGGACAGTGCCACAGAGAACAGACCGCCGATGCGACCTCGGTCGCAGGCAAGGGTGAAACGGTGCGGTAAGAGCGCACCGCCCGTTCCGGTGACGGACGGGGCACGGCAAACCCCACCGCGTGCAAGCGCAAGCAGCTCGGAGCGACGGCTCGCCGTCGCACCCGTGATCCGCGGGTCCGAGCGGGTGGCGTGCAGGAGGTCGTCGGCGACGGCGGCCCCAGAGACATGATCGCCTCGCGGGAGGCTCGCTTCCCGCGAACGGAACTCGGCTTACAGCTCGTCCCAGTCCACGCCCCGGTCGCTTGCGGCCGGGGCGGTCTCTTGGATGGAATCCTCCGACCACCAGATCGAGCCGACTCCCGCGTGACCCTCTGGATCACCGCAACCGCCCGCACCAGCGACGCGTATCCGTGGCGTTCCCTCCGGTCGATGGGATGCATGTTGTGGACGGCAGCGGCACTGGCCACACCATCTTGTTTTTTCAAAATGTCCACTTGATGCTTGCCTTCTCAACGGCCCCCGCGACAATGAGGCCTCGTTCCCGGGGTCGAACCGGCCACAACGGACCGCCGTCCGGAACGCCAGTCCGACCATCGCGGCCCCGATTCAGGGCCGTTCGCGAGCGAGACTGCGAGTCAGTCGGACTGTGTGAGCCCGACACCCTGAGGAGCACGCTCCTCGACAACCGGATCCGGACGAGCTCGGCGTGAAGACCACCCGAGACCGACTCCCCCAAGACCCTGTCTCGGGCGTCCCGACGGATCCGACCAGAAACGATGTGCCCCACGCCTTGCGTCGTCTTTTGCGATGACCGCTGCTGGTCACATGGAGCCTGTCGCCGGGCTCGGCCGTCGGGCCGGCGACCTGCAGAACGGCAGTGCCTCGGCACGCCACTCCCGAAGTGCTTCGGCACGCGACTCTCGACGTGCTTCGGCACGCGACTCTCAAGGAACCGGCATCGTGCCGGCCTCGAACTCGACCGTGTCGCTCGGAGGAGACGACTTCCGAGCCTGTGTGAAGACATCCGAAGCATCGCTCCGCCACGACGCGCTTCGGAACTCCCCCCCGACTCCCCGTCCTTCGATCGCATACCGATCGCCGATCATCAAGGAGCGGTGGACTGCTTGGAAAAGGGGCCTGGCGGTCGGACGACATGGATCGTTCCGACCGACCGCCGAGGCCGAAACGGTGGGGGTCGGGCGTTCGCCCGGTCCCACCCGGTACCGACCGCGATGGAGTGAACGCTCGTCGGTGCCGAACTCACAAAGACTTCAGGGCGTGACGGCCCTGGAGTTCGACCGGTGAATACAGGCCCGATCACGGGCCGGGAAGGACCCATCACCATGTCGCTCGCGTCAGGCAAGACCACGTCGCTTCAGGCCTACACCATGCTCGTCTACCGGAAGCCGCTGCATCCGGAGTTCTTCGGCATCGAGGGACGTCGCCGAATCGACGGTCCCGAGTTCGAGTTCGAGGGCTGGGTGTTCCCGGGCGGCCAGGTCGCCCGGTTCCAGACCGGCAACATCACCATCTGCGAGGTCGTGACCGATCAGGTCGAGAACCTCCCCGAGAAGGGGCTCGCCGCCAACCTGCCGTGCGCGGGGGAGCGGGACTTCGAGAAGGCGTTCGGAGACGTGGCCACCTACATGACCACGATGCAGACCGAGACCCTCTCGGATCACCTCTACGAGTCGACCTACCGGGAGATGCTCGAGTACGCCCGGGCCTCGAACGCCCTCATCCACATCCCGCAGCGGGCCGACGGACGGAAGGAGATGTCGGTGCTCGACATCCAGCGATCCCGGTCCGAGGTGCACGTGCAGGGCTACCACCTGCGGGCCGACTGCGGCCTCGTGCTCCGGACCCAGTCACTGTTCCGACTCGGGGTCGACGAGATCGAGGAAGAGGAATAGGGTCGACCAGGAACAGGGTCGAACAGGAACAGGGTCGAAGAGGAACAGGGAGGAAGAGAAGCAACGTTCCCGCGGCGGGCAACCTCTCCGCCGCCAATCACGAATCGACCGCCCGCGGCGGCCCGCCTTCTCGCAAGGCCGGGCCGCCGCGTCTTTCCCCCGACATCACCCCCGAGGGCGTTGGGTAGCATGGGTGCCATGAGCCGATCCGCTCCAGATCCGTCGCGCCGACTCGCCGCAGCGATGGTCGAGACGGACCTGCTGCTGGGCGTGGATGCGGTCCCGGTGGGGCCGGCGATCGACGCTCTCGGGGGCGATGATCCGGGCTCGCCCACCCCCGAGGCGACGCCCCCGCGGACCCCCACCGAGAGCCCGCCGACCAGTCCTCCCACCAGACCGCCGACCCGGCCGACCTCGTCCCGGCCGACGATCACAGCCGCGTCAGCGACCGGCGGAGACGGCACCGCCGGTCCACTGATCACCGGCCTTCCCCCGCAGACGCTGACCGGAACGAACGCCGCGGACCGTCTCGCGGCCATCCGCGAGCACCACGCCGCCCACTGCCCGTTGTGCCGGACCGCCGACGACGCACGCTCGATCGTCTTCGGGGAAGGCCATCCGGAGGCGGATCTCGTCTTCGTCGGAGAGGCGCCGGGCGAACACGAGGACCGGGAAGGCCGACCGTTCGTCGGGCCGGCGGGGGAGTTGCTCGACCGCATGATCGGAGCGCTCGGACTCGATCGATCGCAGGTGTACATCACCACCGTCGTCAAGACCCGGCCCCGCGAGAACCGCACGCCTCGACCGGACGAGGCCGCCACCTGCGGCCCGTGGCTCGCGAACGAGTTGCTGGCGGTGCGTCCGAAGGCGATCGTCGCACTCGGCGGAACCCCGGCGAAACACCTGCTCCAGACCTCGACGGGCATCACCCGTCTCCGGGGCGAGTGGGGTGGCTGCCGGATCGCCGACACCGACTTCCCCGTGCTGCCGACCTTCCACCCCGCGTTCGTGCTGCAGCAGTACACCACCGAGGTGCGGGCCGCGGTGTGGCAGGATCTGCAGGAGGCGAAGGCGCGGACCGAGGCCTGAACGGCCCTCACGCCCGGCGAGACGATCAGCCGCCGTCGCGTCGAGAGTCGAGCAGGATCGTCACCGGCCCGTCGTTCTCCAGCCGCACCAGCATGTCCGCCCCGAACCGTCCGGTCTCGACGAGCAGGCCGAGGTTCCGCAGCGCCGCCGCCGTCTCCTCGACCATCGGCGCCGCCACCTCGGGCGGAGCCGCCTGAACGAACGACGGACGGTTGCCGCGGCGGGCGTCGCCCAGCAGCGTGAACTGGCTCACGAGCAGGATGCCTCCTCCGGCCGCGGCGACATCGAGGTTCATCCTTCCCTCGTCGTCGCGGAAGATCCGCAGACCGGCGAGTTTCCGCACCATCCACGCCCGATCGGACGCCGTGTCGCCGACCTCGACGCCGAGGAGCACGAGCAGACCGCCGCCCACGCGACCCACGATCCGCCCCTCGACCTCGACCGAGGCGGCCCGCACCCGTTGAACGACCGCCCGCACGCCGGGTCAGTCGGCAAGCAGAGCGACGGCGGCGCAGGACACCAGCGCCATGCCCTTCTCATCGACCGCCTGTCGATAGTCGAGCAGTTCGACCTCGTCGGCGCCCGCGAGCCGCATGGTCGCCGCCATGTTGCCGATCGAACACCAGCGGGTCGGGTTCTTGCACCACTCCATCGCCTCGAGGAAGCCTGCGGTGTCGTTGGAGACGACGCGGGCGAGATGCTCGCGGTCGTGCCGTTCGACCTCCACGCGACGGGCCTCGTCCACGGGCTTCGGCTCGCCGAACTGCGGACCGACGTGCGAGAGATCCGCCGAAGAGACGAAGAACGTCCGGCCGCCGACCTCGCCCAGCACCGACTCGAGCGCCTCGACGAACTCGCCGTGCGAGACGCGGGCGCCGTCCTCGGCGATCATCGGGACCAAGGGATCCGGCAGCAGCGCCGCCACCACCGGCACCTCGCCGAAGAGATGACGGATCCACGGCAGATGCAGTTCGATCGAATGCTCGGGCAGCAGGTCGAGCTCGTCCTTGAAGAGCCGCTCCCCGAGACGCTCCTCCAGCTTCGCGAGCACATCCCGATCGGGGTGCAGGCGTCCCAGCGGCGTCTCGAACCCCAGGCGGGACATCACCACGCCGTCGCCGAGACCGACATGGTTGGTGCCGAGCACCACCACGCGATCGGGCGGCTTCGCACCGACCCAGCCCCGATATCCGTCCGCGTAGACCCCGGCCCCACGGGCGTAGTCGAGGTGGGGGACCACGAGCCCGCGGATCTCCTTGTCGAACTCGGGATCCTCGGCAGCCTCCAGCCAGTGTTCCAGCTGGGTGGTCGCCAGTTCGGCCGCCCAGGCATCCCGGGCCGCGGGATCCTCGGGCGGCTCACCGCCACCGGCGGCCTGATGGGCCATCTGGACCAGACTCGCCGCCACCCGGATGGGGAACGCGCCGTGCTCGGCGAGCTTCTCGGCCACCTGCCGCTCGTAGTTCTCGAAGGTCGGCCCCCAGAGCAGTCCGAACTTGTCCATCTGCTCGACGAGGGACTCGATCTGCCGGGCCGCCTCCGCGAGGTGGGTGTCACGCTCGGGATCGTCCTCCCGGACGAGGCGACCCGCGATCTCCGGGACGGTCAGCGAGCCGTCGAAGAGCTGCACCACCCCCAGAGCCTGGGGGGGGATCACCATCGTCTGCTGGATCAGCATCGAGGGATCTCGGAGGGCGACGAACTGCTTGCCCTCGTTCTGCACCGGCAGCGGCTGCACGGGGCGGGCGTGGGGGCGGATCAGATGCTCGGGACGCTCGGTGGTTTCGGTGGACATTCCGGGGAGTCTACCGCTCCCGGAAAGGGGGGCTCCGGACCGGGACGTTCGTTCCTCGTGAGTTCGGCCGAGGGCTGCGGTTCCGAGCGCGAGCGAGGTATCATGCCGGACCGATTTTCGGACGCACCGGACGAATCGCGGCCGATCGACGACCAGCCGGTCCACTTCCGGCGATCGGGCTCGATTCCTCGTCCGGAATGGCCGAGGAGCGGGTTCCGGCGGCGTGCCCGTCGGTGCGTCAGCAGCCGGCAGGGGGCGTCCGGCCGAGTCGTGGTGAACGCCCCCCGGATTCCCGTGTCGACGCGGGGATTCGTGGAATCCCGAACCGTCGGGATCGTTCGACGTCCGAAACCTCGTGAACCGCTCGACCCGTCGACTCGAACCGAGCATTCCCACGTGTCCAGGCCACTTCGAGAGGCAACATCGATGAACACCCCAGACCTGTCCCTTCGACGCGTCGCCGTCCCGGCCCTGCTCCTGATCGCGCTCACCGGCTGCGACCAGTCGGGAGACCAGACCGCCAAGACGCCCGCCACGCCGTCGACCGAGGTCGCCGATGCCTCGTCGAAGTCCACCGCCGACGCGACGGCGACCAAGCCGACGCCCGCGGGCACCGAGCTGCAGAAGTCGATCTCGACGGCGGAGAGCGGCTTCACCACCGCCGCCTCGCAGCCCGCCGCCGCGGGCAAGGGCAAGGGTGACACCGCCCCGACGATCGCCTCGATCGCCGCGCCCGCCGACGCCACCTCCATCGACGTCACCCTCGACCCCCCGAAGCTCGACCTCGGCATCATGCAGCCGGGCGTCCCCAAGACCGGCACCGTCACGATCACCAACAACGGCAGCGAGCCGATCCAGATCAAGAAGGCCGTCGCCAGCTGCGGTTGCACGACCCCGACCTGGCCCAAGGAGCCCATCGCCCCCGGCGAGACCGCCGAGCTCGAGATCACGCTCAAGCCCTCCCTCAAGCAGGGCCAGCGCCTCAGCAAGCGGGTCACCCTCCAGATGGTCTCGGGAGCACCCCAGGTCATCGCGGTCGAGGGCGAGGTCGGCCTCTTCGTGAAGGTCGAACCCGACTTCCTCGACGCCTCGAAGAAGGACATCGAGGGCCAGGGCGTCATCGTCCTTGAGTCCGCCGATGAGACCCCGTTCATGATCATCTCCGCCGATCCGCCGGTCGTGACCGGTCTCGGCGACGAGAAGGCGCTCACCCACGAGATCGCGATGGACTGGGACGCGTGGGAGACCGCAGGTCGCCGCCCGGCGATCAAGTTCACCACCGACCACCCCAACGCCCCCGAGCTCAGCGTGACCGTTCGTCGCGCGATCAGCCGCGACAAGCCGCTGCCTCCCTCGAGCGTGGTGGACCGCCCGGTCGCCAGCAAGCTCGTGGCGTCCGCCCAGGGCAACGACGTCGACGGCGTCAAGCGGGCGATCGAGGCCGGTGACAAGATGGACGCGTCGTCGCTCGGCGGCATGACCGCCCTGCACTGGGCCGCGAAGAACGGCAACGGCGAGATCGTCGGACTCCTGCTCGAGGCCGGTGCCGATGTGAACGCGGGCAACAAGGTCGGCAAGACCCCGGTGGCGCTCGCCGCCGAGAACGGCCAGATCGAGGTCCTTCGCACCCTCGTGGAGAAGGGCGGCAGCGTCGAGTCGGTCGACGAGATCGGCGGCACGCCGCTGCTCTGGGCCGCGGCGCTCTCCAAGAACCCCGAGACCGTGGCGTTCCTGATCGAGAATGGCGCGAACGTCAATGTCGTGGACAGCAACGGCATGACGCCGCTCATCTGGGCCGCCGGCATCGGTCGCCCCGAGGCGGTCGGCCTGCTCATCGAGAAGGGTGCCGATCTCGAGGTCGTCGAGATGCACCAGAAGGAGACCGCGCTCATGCGGGCCGCCCGCATCGGCAGCGCCGAGAGCCTCGCCCGCATCCTCGCCGCCGGTCCGGATCTCGAGAAGGCCAACATGCTCGGCCAGACCGCGATGATCATCGCCGCCGCCTCGGCTCCGGTCGAGAAGCTTCAGGCCATGGTCGAGGCGGGGGCCGACCTCGGCGCCCGCGACACCCGCGGCTGGTCGGTTCTGGATCACGCCCGGGCCCGCACCGACGCGAATCGGGCCGCGGTCATCGAGTTCCTCACCGAGAAGGCCCCGGCCGAGGTGCGGGACGCCGACCCGATCGTGGGCGGCTGACCTCCCGACCGCGACCATCCCGCACATGTCCACCGCCCGTCGGAGTCGATCCGGCGGGCGGTGTCCTTTGGAATCGTGGCGGACTCGATACGATGTCAGGCTCGCCTGTCGCCGTTCCAACCGACCACGCCCCGGATCCGTCCCGATGACCACCGCGACCGACACCGCCTACGACCGACTCCTCGCCATCAGCCGCGAAGCCGGCCTGCTGGGATCGATCGACGGGCTGCTCGGCTGGGATCAGGAGACGACCATGCCGCCGGGCGGGGCGGTGCATCGGGCGAAGCAGCTGGCGCTGATCGCACGTCTCTCCCATGAGCGGCTCGCCTCCGCCGAGGTGGGGGACCTCCTCGCCGCGTGCGAGGATGCGATGGATGTCTCCGCCGACACCGTCGAGGCGGCGAACCTCCGCGCGATTCGCCATGATCACGACCGGGCGGTCAGACTCCCCGCGACGCTGGTCGAGGAGATCGCCGCGACCGCGAGCACCGCCCAGCACGAGTGGGCCGAGGCGCGTGCGGCCAGCGACTTCGATCGCTTCCGACCGTGGCTGGAGAAGACGGTCGACCTCTGCCGCCGCAAGGCGGAGTGCTACGGGTGGGCGAGCGACGGCGAGCCGTGGGACGCTCTCGCGGAGGACTACGAGCCCGGCTGCACCGCGGCGGGCGTGGCCGAGGTCTTCGGCCCGCTTCGAGACCGACTCCGCACGCTGCTCGACGAGATCGCCGACGCCGACACCCGACCGTCCGGCAGGCTCGACGAGATCGAGCTCCCGGAGGCGGCCCAGATGGCGTTCTCCCGCGAGATCGCCGAGGCGATCGGCTTCGACTTCTCCCGCGGCCGGCTCGACCGTTCGACGCATCCGTTCTGCGGAGGCTCGCACTGCGACGATGTGCGGATGACGACCCGGTTCCACCCGGCGATGGTCACCGACGCGCTCAGCAGCACCATGCACGAGTCCGGGCACGGCATGTACGAGCAGGGGCTTCCCTACGAGCACATCGGCACGCCCTGCGGTCACAGCGTCTCGCTCGGCATCCACGAGAGTCAGAGCCGCATGTGGGAGAACCAGGTCGGCCGCAGCGCCTCGTTCTGGAGATGGGCGGCACCGAAGCTCGCCGCCCACTTCGGCGACGCGGTCGCGGGCATCGACGCCGAGCTCGCCTACCAGTCCGCGAACCGAGTCGTCCCCGGATTCATCCGGGTCGAGGCCGACGAGGCCACCTACAACATGCACGTCATGATCCGCTTCGAACTGGAGCGGGCCCTCATGACCGGCGACCTCCCGGTCGCCGACCTGCCGACGGCGTGGAACGAGAAGTACCGCGAGTACCTCGGGGTCGAGGTGCCCGACGATCGCCGCGGCTGCCTGCAGGACATCCACTGGTCGATGGGCGCTCTGGGATACTTCCCGACCTACACGCTCGGGAACCTCTACTGCGCCCAGTTCTTCGAGTCGGCGTGCGACGCGATTCCCGGACTCGTCGACGGGTTCGCGGAAGGGCGCTTCCAGCCACTGCTCGACTGGCTCCGAGAGAACATCCACCGCCATGGGCGGCGCCATTCGCCGGCGCAGCTCTGCGAGCGGGTGACCGGTCGGCCCCTGTCCGCCGACCCGCTCATGCGACACCTCGAGGCGAAGTTCCGCCCTCTCCACGGGATCTGATCCCGACCTCGGCGCCCGGCGCCCCACACCCCCATGTCGACCCACGACGCCATCCGGAACGTCGCGATCATCGCGCACGTCGATCACGGCAAGACCACCCTCGTCGACGCGATCCTCGCGCAGTCGGGCGTTCTGCGGGAGGGCGGGGACGCATGCGTCCTCGACTCGAACCCGCTGGAACGCGAGCGGGGGATCACCATCCTCTCCAAGAACTGCGCCGTCGACTGGACCTTCGACGACGACACCTCGATGCGGATCAACATCATCGACACCCCCGGCCACGCCGACTTCGGCGGTGAGGTCGAACGGGTGCTCCGGATGGCCGACGGTGTGATCCTGCTCGTCGATGCTGCCGAGGGACCGATGCCGCAGACCCGGTTCGTGCTCGGCAAGGCGCTCTCGATCGGACTCCGACCGATCGTGGTGGTCAACAAGTGCGACAAGCCCGACGCCCGGATCGACGAGGTCGTGGATGCGGTCTTCGATCTGCTGGTCGATCTGGGTGCCGACGATCAGGCCCTCGACTTTCCGGTGCTGCACGCCTCCGGGCGAGACGGCTGGGCGGTGCCCGACCACACCGACGAGGCCGCCCGAGCCCGGGGCGTCCGGCCGCTCATCGATGTCGTTCGCGATCGCATCCCGGCGCCGTCCGATCCGATCGACGAGCCGCTTCGCATGCAGGTCACCTCGCTCGACCGCAACGACTTCGTCGGCCGCATCGTCATCGGCCGCGTGACCAGCGGCGTCATCCGCGCGGGCATGCCGGTCGTCCTCCATGGAGA
>JAUIHC010000429.1 GCA_030432455.1 Phycisphaerae bacterium
GGGATCCGCAGCAGGAATCCGTCCACGATCCGGCGATTCGCGGGCACCACCGACCAGGTCCGCCACGCGAACCAGCCGATGACGCCGCCGCCGAGGAGCGCCCACCACCACGCGGTGATGAAGTCCGCGAAGCCGAGCAGGACCATCGTCGGCCACGGCAGCGGCACGCCCTGCTGCTGCAGCGGCACCATGAGCTTGGGCAGCAGGATGGTCACGAAGATCGTCACGCTGAGGCCCATGATCGCAAGCACGATCATGGGATAGATGGTCGCGCCGATCAGCTCCCGCCGGAGTTCGATGCCGCGCTCCAGAAGGTCGGAGAGCTGGTGAAGCACCTCGTGCATCCGACCCGAGGCGTCGGCGGCGCGGAGCATGCCGACGATCATGTCGTCGAAGGGCGCCCCGTACTCGCGGCACGCTTCGTGCAGCGGTCGGCCGGCCTCGACCCGCTCGATCAGGAAGTCGAGGATCGCGGATTGCTTCACGCTGGGGCACTGTCGCCGCACGGTCACCAGACTCTGCATCAGCGGCAGGCCCGCCTCGATGCCGGTCGCGAGCTCCCGCATGAGGTTCGCGACCTCGGCGACCGGGATCGTTGGGCGACCCGACGAGGTCGCCTCTCCGGCGCCGGCCGACTCGATCACATCGGTGGGGGTGCGGCCGAGGGCGCGGATGCGATCCATCGCCGCGGTCCGGGAGGGGGCGGTGACCGTCCCGTTGACCGGTCGTCCGTCGGTGTCGATGGCCTGATAGGCGAACGCGGGCATGCGGGATCAGCCTCCGAAGTCGTCCACGTCCTGCGTGGCCCGCAGGACTTCCTCGGGCGTGGTGATCCCCTCGATCGCCTTGCGGATGCCGTCCTCGCGCATCGAGACGAAGTCGTCGCCGAGCAGGCCACGGAGTTCGATCGTCGATCGGCCCTCCGAGATGCCGGTCCGAAGGGCGGGGCCGACCTTGATGAGCTCGTAGAAGCCGAGGCGGCCGCGGAAGCCGGAGTTCCCGCACTTCTCGCAGCCCTCGCCGATCGTCATGCGGCCGTCGAAGCGTTCGACCTCGTCCTTGGCGAGGCGGCGACGGGTGTCCTCGTCCATGGGGATCGTCTTGCGGCAGTTGGTGCAGATCCGTCGGCCGAGACGCTGGGCGAGGATGCCTTCGATGACCGAGGCGACGAGGTAGGGCTCGGCGCCCATGTCGATCATGCGGCCGACCGACGAGATCGAGTCGTTGGTGTGCAGCGTCGAGAACACGAGGTGGCCGGTGAGGGCGGATCGGATCACGATGTCCACGGTCTCAGTGTCGCGGATCTCGCCGACGAAGATGACGTCGGGGTCCTGACGCAGGATCGCGCGGAGACCGGAGGCGAAGGTGAGGCCTCGCTTGGGATTCACCGGGATCTGATTGATGCCCGAGAGTTCGTACTCCACGGGATCCTCGATCGTGATGATCTTCTTCCGCGGGTCGTAGAGCTTGCTGAGCGAGGCGTAGAGCGTGGTGGTCTTGCCCGAGCCGGTCGGGCCGGTCACCAGCACGAGGCCGTGGGGCTTCTCGATCAGCCGGTCCATGGTTCGGCGGTCGCGCTCCGCCATGCCCAGGCTCACCAGGTCGAGGGGAAGCGACGACTTGTCGAGGATTCGCATCACCACCGACTCGCCGTACAGCGTCGGGACGGTCGAGACGCGGATGTCCACCTTGCGGCCCTCGAACCGGAGCGTGATGTGCCCGTCCTGCGGCACGTATCGCTCGGCGATGTTCATGTGGGCCATGATCTTGATGCGGCCGACCAGCGCCGCCTGCAGGTGCTTCGGCGGCGACGGCTGCTCGCGGAGCACGCCGTCCACGCGGTACTTGACCTTCAGCTCGTCCTCGAACGGCTCGACGTGCACGTCGCTCGTGCGGGACTGGATCGCCTCGAGCAGGATGAGGTTCACCAGATTGATGAGCGAGGGCTGCTCCGCCATCTGGTGGACGTCGTCCGCCTCGATGGCGTCGAGATTGTGTTCCGTGTCGCCGGCCAGTCCGTCGTCTGCGGCCAGACTCTCCGCCATGCGGGCGGCGGTCGTGCCGTAGGCCGACTTCATGAGCTCGGCGAACATCGAGGGCTCGAGTCCGAGCCGTTCGATCGACCGCCCCGATCGCGTGGAGACCTCGTCCACCGCCTCGGAGTCGAGCGGATCGAGCATCGCCAGTCGGATGGATGTCTCGTCGGCGGCGATCGGAACCACCCGCAGCCGGACCGCGACCTCCGCCGGAAGCAGCGCGGTGGCGTCGGGGTCGAGCTCCGGCATCCGGTCGAGCACATGGATGCCCAGCAGACGCAGTCGATCCGCCTCGTGGCCGGTCTCGACCGTCGCCGACGAGGAGACCTCCAGTCGGATCTCCTCCTCGGCCGCCCCCGCGAAGGTGGTGGCGTCGAATGTCGCGTCTTCTGGAACGTGCTCGGTCACAGGAATCCTTGGAATCGATGGAGGGAATCGATGGAGGGCTGAAGCCGGAGCCGCAGCGACCGGATGGCGATCAGTCCTTGCCGCCCCGCCCGCCGTTCGCCGGACCGATGGGGTTCACGCCGGTGCCCCGCAGGACGCCGCCGCCGCGACCGGTCTTCTCCGCCCCTTCATTCGCGGGCTTCAGGCGGGCCGGGCCGGTCGGCTTGCCCGGGTGTCCGGGATAGCCGCCCTTGGAATCGCCGACCCCGGGTTCGCGGCCGCCGGGAAGTCGAGGCGTGACGCCGCCGGGGAGATCGCCGGTCTGTTCCGGCGTGAGCACCGCAAGGATGCGTCGGCGGGTCTCGTCCACCAGATCGTTCTTCTCGGCGATGAGCTTGTCGTCGGCATCGGGCTCGCGCTTGATCGACTCGCCGTTGCGGCGGGCGATCATCCGCTCGACCTTGCGGCGGGCCTCGCCCGGCTGCTCCCGACGAATCGACTCGATGATGCGGGTCTCGAGCAGGC
>JAUIHC010000430.1 GCA_030432455.1 Phycisphaerae bacterium
TGGTGATCGGTGGCGTGGTGCTGGCGGTGGGCTCGAAGCCGACCGCGATCGTCTGGCCCGCCATCCTCTTCGCGGTGGACGCGGCGATCGTGACCGGATCGCCGCAGGCGTCGTGGCAGGCCCGCCGCGGGCTGTGGATCGGCACCATCGTGGCGGTCGCCGCGGTCCTGCTCGCCACGGGGGCGGCGACGGGTCTGCTGGTGACGGAGGGGCGGCGGAGCGGCGCGGGGGTCGGGGTCGTGGATGTCGGCCCGATCGAGTACGCGGCGTCGCAGGTTCGGGCCGTCGGGCTCTACGCGGGCATGCTCGTCGATCCGAGGCTCATGAGCATCGACCACGGCAAGGAGGCGCTGGGACCGGCGTGGACCCTGCTCGTCGGGATCGCGATGATCCTGCTCGCACTCGCGACGATCGTGATCGGGTGGTCCCGCCACGCGTGGTGGACCGTGCTCCCGATCGTCGCGGTGCTCGCCCTGCTGCCGACGACGAGCGTGGTGCCGCTGGCGGATCCGGTCGCGGATCATCGACTTCATCCCGCGATGCTGCCGATCGTGGTCGGCGTCGCGGTGGTGCTCATCGCGGTGCTCACAGGCGTCCGCCGTCGAATCCCCGGCCTCGCGGTGCCGCTCGATGTGCTGGCGGGACTCGGAATCCTCGGCCTGCTCGCGGTGTCCGCGATCGCGGTCGATCGCCGGAATCACGACTACGCCGATCCCGCACGACTCTGGGCCGACGTCGTCGTCCGCCGACCCGAGGAGGTGCGGGGCCTGGTGAATCGCGCGGCGGTGGCGCTGGTCGAGGGGCGTCACTCGGACGCCGCCCGCGATCTCGCCGCCGCCGACGCCATCGAGCCGGGCAATCCCGTGGTCATCCTGAATCTGGCCCTGCTGGACGTGCATGCCGAACGCCCGGAGTCGGCCCTCCAACGGCTGGCGATCGCGGAGAAGGCGCGGCCGCGCGATCCGGCGCTACACATGGCCCGCGGCGATGCCTTGCGAATGCTCGGCCGCGATGCCGATGCGGTCGGGTCCTATGAGATCGGCGCGATGCTGCAGCCCGGTGATCCGCTCGTCCGGCTCGCCCTGGGCAACGCGCTCTCCGCGATCGACCGGCTGGACGAGGCCGCCGACGCATTCCACGAGGCGGCAGGTCTGGCCGACGACCCTGCGATGATCGCGAGCGCGTTCTACAACGAGGGCAACATGCGGTTTCGGCAGGATCGGCTCGCAGAGGCGGTGGTCGCGTACGAGTCCGCGCTCGCCGCCGACCCGACGCACTCGGCGGCTCGCCGCTGGCTGCAGGAAGCGAGGGCGCTCGATGGCGAGTGATACCGCTCCCGACGTCACACTCGTCATTCCCGCCCGCGATGCGGGGCGGACGATCGCCGCGTGTCTCGACGCGGTCTGCGCCATTCGCGACGCCCCGGGATCGCGGCTCGACCGCATCCTGCTCGTCGATGACGGGTCAAGAGACGACACCGCGGCGATCGCGACCTCCCGCGGCGTCGAGGTGCTGGTCGGCACCGGTCGCGGTGCCGGAGCGGCCCGCAACGCGGGCATCGCCGCCGCGACCACGGCGTATGTCTGGTTCGTCGATGCCGACTGCGTCGCGGCGCCCGACGCACTCGATCGCCTGCTGCCGCATCTGGACGACCCGGAGGTTGCGGGTGTTGGTGGCACGTACACCATCGCGTCCGATGCGACGCTGCTCGAACGGCTCATCCACGAGGAGATCAAGGTCCGCCACGACGCGATGCCCGAGGAGACCGACTTCCTCGCGACCTTCGACGTGCTCTATCGCCGCGACGTGCTCGAATCACTCGGTGGCTTCGACGAGCGATATCTCAAGGGACAGGACGCCGAACTCGCGTTCCGCGTGCTCGAGGCGGGACATCGCCTGCGGTTCGAGCGTGGTTCCGAGGTCCGTCATCATCACGCCGACCGCCTGTCGAGATACCTTCGCGTGCAGCGTCAGCAGGGCTACTGGCGGGTCGCGCTGCATCTGGAGCATCGGGGCCGCGGTGCGAACAGTTACAGCGGGGCGATCGATCATCTGCAGCCGTTCGTCGCGGCCGCGCTGGTCGGTTCGCTGCCCGCGCTGGTCTGGTGGCCGTGGGGAGCGATCGTGCCCGGCATGCTGGCGGTTCTTCTGCTGCTCATGCAGTGGCCGATGACCAGACGGATGATGGCTCGGGCCGGCGGGGCGATGATCTTCTTCATGCTGCTTGGATGGATCCGAGGAATCTGGCGGGCGATCGGCCTCGCGCAGGGGGTGGTGGATCGATTCCTCGCCCGCGGCGGAATGGCGGCCCCGGAGGCGACCGCGTGACGATGACGGCGATCATCTTCTGGACCATGCTGCTCGTGCCCGGGTTCGCGGTGGCGCGGCGACTGGTGCCCGATGAACTCGAGGGCGGTCTGCTCCCGGGGGTCGCGGTGTCGTGGGCGACCGCGTTCGCCATGCTGGCGCCGCTCACGATTCTCGGCTACCTGCTCCACGCGCCGATGTGGCTGGCGGTCACGGTGGTCGGCGGGTTCATTCTCTGGGGGTGCTGGGATCTCGCGCGGCAGCGGGCGTGGCAGGGGATCGGCGGGCTGCTCGTCGCATCGATCGGCATCGAACTCGCGATCGTGATCGGGGAGATGGTCTTCAGTGCGCGGCACGGCTCGATCCTCGCCGCCG
Organism: Phycisphaerae bacterium; assembly: GCA_030432455.1. Lineage (GTDB taxonomy): Bacteria > Planctomycetota > Phycisphaerae > Phycisphaerales > SM1A02. The sequence goes on from JAUIHC010000430.1 coordinate 2,683, forward strand.
ACGCCCGAGTGCACCTCGCTCGCATCCGCTTCCTGTTCGACCACGGCCTCAGCAACCTCGATCCCTTCATCGAGGCGCCGTATCCGTATCCGATCTATCACACGAATCTGCATCACGCGCTCTTCGCGACCGGCTCGAAGATCATGGGCGCGGATCCGCTCGCGTTCTGGTTCGGGTCGCTTCCCGCCGCCAAGTTGATGATCGCCTCGGGAATGGCGTATCTGGCGTGGGCGGTGGTCGGAGGACGCTGGGCGC
>JAUIHC010000431.1 GCA_030432455.1 Phycisphaerae bacterium
CTCGAAGAGGTCCTGCCACGGACGTGATGTGCCGCGAGCGTTGGTGCTTCTGGGCATGGGACTCAAGGCTCCGTTGGGGGGTCGCCCGGGGGCGTCTGGAGGTGCTGGTCGAACAGTTCCTCGGCGTGACTGATCAATGCTGAGAAGGCTCGCTTGTCGGAGGTCTTGGCGGCTCCGATGAGGAGTACGCCTCGCCGGTTCGAATCGAACGCGAAGAGCACACGCCACTGCCGGCTGCGATGCCTGGTCCGCAACTCCTTGAGGTTGGAATGTCGTGAACCATGGACATGATCTGCGTGAGGTCGCCCGAGCGTTGGACCAATGCGACGGAGCACCTCGATGTCATGGGCCACTGCAGCCTTGGCATCGAGCGAGAGTGAAGACCACCACGATCGGAATGCCACCGTCGTCACGATGGACCACGCCAAATTATGACTCCAAAATCATACAGGTCAAGCCGGAATGTCGGCCTGAGGCGATCTCGGCCAACGGTCGCATGATGCCTGCTGGAAGTTCGAGTCCTCCACAACCTGCGTTTTTTCGTGGTCCGGAAGAAGCTTGTCGGCTCCCGCTGATTTGCAGCGGTCGCGATGGCTGCCGACTCACCCGGAGTCACCAGCACGAGGGCGTATCCTCCGCGGCATGAGAATCCTCATCGGACTGTGCCTTCTGGCGTCGCTGTTCGCCTCGCCTCGCCCCGCGACCGCCGGCGAGGAGATTCGCGTCTTCGTCTTCGCCGGGCAGTCGAACATGGAGGGGGCCGACTCGAAGGTCGCGGACATCGAGCGGTTCCCGCCGTTCCGGGGGGTCGGGGAGCCACGCGAGGACGTTCGGTACTGGCACGTCATCGGCCGTGAAGACAAGGCGGACTCGCAGGGTTGGGTGCCGCTTCAACCTGTCCGCAACATGGTCGGCCCGGAACTGGTCTTCGCGCGGGACGTGACGCGACAGACTGCGGGCGACATCGCGATCGTGAAGGTCGCCGCGGGCGGGACGCATCTTGGTGGCGACTGGAATCCCGACGAGCCGTCGGGCTTTGCGATGTATCCGCTGCTGTTGAAGACGGTGCGGGCGGCGATGGACGACCTGCGCGAACAGGGCTTCGAGCCACGGCTTGACGGGTTCTTCTGGCATCAGGGCGAAAACGACATGTTCGACGAGGGGTTCCTGGCGAACTACGGCGCGAACCTCGCGAACTTCCTGAAACATGTCCGCGCCGACCTCGACGCACCGGAACTCCGGTTCTACATCGGCGAACTCTGCACCAAGACGATCTGGGGCATGGATCTTCGTCCCCGCATGGCCGACATCGCCCGCGGCCAGCGATCGGTCACCGACGCCGATCCGCTGGCCGAGTATGTCCCGACCTCACACGTCGGCGTCGAGATCGGCGGCGGGGCGGGGATGCACTATCACTACGGCACGCTCGGCCAACTGGAACACGGCGCGAACTACGCGGCGGCGTACCTCGCGAACGCCGGCGTTCGGCCGGAGCCAAGACCGACGCTCGCGCGATGGCCGTTCAGGGCCGGACAGGACGTCGATCTCTGGATTCTCGCCGGTCATCGGAACATGGAAGGTGAGCGGGCGTTCGTGCAGGAACTCGACGCGATCGAGGGGGGCAAGGCGCTCACGCGGCCGCAGCGGATTCCGTATCGGTATTCGGTCGGCGGCGGCGTGCACAGGTCGGAAGACTGGGAGCCGCTTGCACCCGCGGGTCTCTACGACACCTTCGGGCCGGAAGTGTCATTCGGCGCGGCGATGCGGCGGCGATCCTCACGCACGCCGATCGCGATCGCGAAGTTCACGCACAGCGGCTCGCAGATCATCGACTGGACGCCGGAAGGGAGTGTCGCCACCGCCCGCAACCTCTACCCCGCGTTCCTGGCCTTCGTGCGGGACTCGATGCAGGCGGTGCGCGATGCCGGGGGAACCCCGCGGCTCGCGGGCGTGGTCTACCACTGCGGCGAGAACGACATGTCGTGGCATCCGTTCCGAAAGGACGCGGCCACGCGACTCGCCTCGACGATCGCCCGAATCCGCACCGACCTCGACCTGCCGGAACTCCCGTGGTTCATCAGCCAGCAGCCTCCGACCGATCACGAAAGTGTGAACGGCGTCGATGTGGTCGCGGACATGGCGGCCCTGGCGGCCGCCGACCCGCACACGCATCACCGATTGTTCGACGGCTTCCCGCCGCAGCCGAAGCAACTCGTGCTCGACACCGCCGCGATCGTCTGGCTCGGCCGGGAATGGGCGGACTGGGTTCGCGAGGTCGGCGGTCGATAGCCGAGAGCGACGGGTTCAGGCGAGCAGGGGGCGCACGACCGTGCCATGCACGTCCGTCAGCCGGAAGTCGCGGCCTTGGTACGGGAAGGTCAGGCGTTCGTGATCGAATCCGAGCAGGTGCATGATCGTCGCGTTCAAATCGTGCACATGCACCGGATTCTTCACGATGTTGTAACCGTAGTCGTCGGTCTCTCCGAACACGGTGCCGGCCTTCACGCCGCCGCCCGCCATCCACATCGTGAAGCACCGCGGATGGTGATCGCGACCGTAGTCGTTGGCCGTCAACTTGCCCTGTGAGTATGCGGTGCGTCCGAACTCGCCGCCCCAGACGACGAGGGTGTCTTCGAGCAGGCCGCGCCGTTCGAGGTCGAGCACCAGGCCCGCGGACGCCTGATCGGTCTCGCGGCACTGGGTGCGGATCGCGTTCGGCAGGTTGCCGTGCTGGTCCCAGCCCTGGTGGTAGAGCTGGATGAACCGCACGTCGCGTTCGGCGAGCCGCCGGGCGAGCAGGCAGTTCGCCGCGAAGGTCCCCGGGGTCCGGGCGTCCTCGCCGTAGAGCTCGAAGGTCTCCGCCGGTTCGTCGGAGAGATCGGTGACGTCCGGCACCGACATCTGCATGCGATGCGCGAGTTCGTACTGGGCGAT
>JAUIHC010000432.1 GCA_030432455.1 Phycisphaerae bacterium
TGATCGTGCCGAGGCGCCGGAGGCGTTCGCCATTTCGGTCGATTTCCGCTGGCCGATCCGATGGAACGGTGGACACTGTGAACATGCCCCGAATCGTCACGTGCCTGCTTCTGGCCGCGCTGCTCCCCATCACGACGTCACCCGGATCCGCCATCGCCGCTCCTCCCGACGGATTCACCGTCGAATCATGGCCGGGCGACTGGCTCGAGGTCGTCGGGGTGGCCGCGGTCGGAGACGGTCGGTTCATCACATGGGAGCGCGGCGGCGTGGCGTGGATGGTCGGCCCGGACGGGATCGCCAGCACCGAGCCCCTCATCGATCTCTCCGAGGAGGTCGGGGCGTGGCGGGATCATGGCCTGCTCGGCCTGGCGGTCGATCCGGCGTTCGACGACACCGGGTTCGTCTACCTGCTCTACATCGTCGATCGCCATCACCTGCTGTATGCGGGCACAGAGTTGTACGACCCGGAGGCCGACGAATACAACGCCGCCACGATCGGCCGACTCGTGCGGTATGCCACGACGGCCGAGAGCGACCACTCCGTGGTCGATCCGACGACGCGGACCGTCCTGATCGGCGAGTCGATCGACCGCGGACTGCCGATCCTCAACCAGTCCCATGGCGTCGGCACGCTTGCCTTCGCCGAGGACGGCACGCTGCTGGTGTCGATGGGCGATGCGGGCAGCTTCTTTCAGGCCGACACCGGCGGGCCGGTCGTCGGAGGATGGGTCGAGACGGCCCTCGCCGACGGCATCATCGACCCGTCGGAGGACGTGGGATCGTTCCGGGCTCAGATGATCGACTCGCTGGCCGGGAAGATCCTCCGAATCGATCCCGAGACCGGTGACGGCGTGGCGAGCAACCCGTGGTTCGACCCGGCCGACCCCCGCGCCGCTCGAAGTCGCGTCTGGACGATCGGCCTCCGCAACCCCTTCCGGTTCTCCGTCATTCCCGGCACCGGCTCCGACGATCCCGCCGACGGCCGCCCCGGCGATCTCTTCTACGGTGATGTCGGTCTCGGCGTGCGGGAGGAGATCGGCATCATCGACGGACCGGGTCTGAACATGGGATGGCCGTTCTACGAGGGGCTCGATCCCAATGCCCCGTTCTGGTCGGCCGAAACCCTCCATCCGACCGCCGTGAACCCGATCGCCGACGGCGTCTGCCCCCCTGGCATGCGATTCCGGGAGGTGTTCTTCGAAGATGGCGAGATCCCCTGCAATCCCTGCGCGCCCGCCTGGGTCGAGGCGACCGAGTGGGACGGCCCCAATCCGAGCCGGCTCTACGGCGGCTGGACGGGCGACGGCTACCTCGCCTTCACCTCGGGGTCCGACGAGTGGATCGACTTCGAGTTCGACATTCCCGATCGCCGGGTCCGACGCTTCGCCATCCGATACGCCAATGCCACCGGCGCGGACCGGCCCCTCGATGTGCTGGTCGACGGCCGCCCGCGAACGACCCTCCAACTTCCCCCCACCGGCAACTGGCGACACTGGACCAAGGCGCACTTCGACCTCTCGCTGCCGCCGGGCACACACGCGATCCGTCTCCTGAAGCCATCCGGACAGCCGGTGCACATCGACCGTCTCGACGCGCCGGATCTTCCCTACGAGCCGCTCTCCGCCGATCTCGCGTTCAGCCATCGACGCCCGATCCTCGACTGGAAGCACGGCTCGGCGGAGACGCGCGTGCCCGTGCTCGACGCGGAGGGCGTCGCGTCCTACCGCCGGCTTGGCGATGAAGACTGCCCGATCGCGGGAAGCGAGTTCGCGGGCAACTGCGCGGTCGGCGGCGTCCTCATCGACGATCCGCGATGGCCGTCTGCATGGCGTGGCCTGCTCTTCGGCGACCACATCTTCGGATGGATCCGCATGCTGCGGCTCGACGGCAGTTCGAGGCCGAGCGACGTCGGCGACTTCTTCACCGGCTTCGGACAGGTGACCTCGATGGTCCACGACCCGGTGTCGGGTGATCTGATCGCCGTCCGCTGGAACCAGAACCCGGTCCGGATCTCGCCTCCACCGTCGAACTCGAGCGACATCAACGGAGACGGCTCGACCGACGGCGCCGATCTCGGCCTGTTGCTGGCCGGATGGGGAACCGACGGGCCGGGAGACATCGATCAGGACGGCGAGGTCGATGGTGCCGATCTGGGCCTTCAGCTCGCGGACTTCGATGCACCCGCGGCGCCCTGCCCGCCCGATCTCGACGGCGATGGCATGGTCGGCGCCGGCGACCTCGGCCTGCTCCTCGGTCTGTGGGGCACCGACGGGGAGGGCGACCTCGACGGGGACGGCACGGTGAACGCCGGCGACATCGGCCTCCTGCTCGGCGCCTGGGGACCGTGCATACCCTGAGCCGAATTTCCCCCTTGCGCATGTTCCATGAGGTTCCCGATGTGTGACGCTTCCCGACCCCTCATGCGTCTGCGAGACTGAGCGTCATGCCCTCTCCCACGACCTCCCAGTCACCGTTCATGTCATGGTGCCGCCGCCTCTTCATCGGCAGCACGCTCGCCTGCGGCGTCGCCGTGTCGCCTGCGATCGCCGCGCCGCCTCCGGGCTTCACGCTCGAGGTCTGGCCGGGCGACTGGAGCGAGGTCTGCGGCATCGTGCCGGTCGGTGATGGACGGTTCGTCGCCTGGAGCAGGACCGGCATCGCGTGGATGGTCGGCCCCGACGGCATCGCGAGCACCGAGCCGCTGATCGATCTTCGGGAGGAGGTCGGGTCCTGGCGCGACCACGGACTGCTCGGACTCGCCCTCGACCCCGACTTCCTCGACAACGGTCACCTGTATCTCCTCTACGTCGTCGATCGACACCATCTGCTCTACGCGGGAACCCCCGACTACGACCCGGAGGCCGACTGGTACAACGCCGCCACGATCGGGCGAATCACCCGGTACGCCGCCACTGCCGAGAGCGATCGTTCGG
>JAUIHC010000433.1 GCA_030432455.1 Phycisphaerae bacterium
GCGGGATGGACGCACCATCGTCCGGACCGCGGTGCTCGCCTCCCGACCTGGCGCCGACGGCAGCTCAAGCGAGCCGAGTGCGAAGCCCGAGGCCGCGGCACCCGCCCGCCTTGGTCTCGAACTCGCGTTGCTCGACGACGACCTGCGCGAGCAGGCCGGACTGCGGGCCTCGACCGGGCTCTTCGTCCGGGGCGTCGAGGCCGACGGCCCCGCCGCCGCCGCGGGCATCGAGCCAGGTGACGCGATCCTCCGCATCGGCGGGACCGAGGCCGACTCGATCGAGGCGTTCAAGACCGCCCTCGACGCGATCCCGACCGAGCAGGCGATCCGGCTGCTGGTCGAGCGAGGCGGCACCACCCGGTTCGTCCTGGTGAGACCGAGAGGTTGAGCGGCATCGGTCTCTCGGACCACGCGGACCACGCGATCATCAATCCCCTGCGCCACGGTGGTGCAGGCCGGGACCACGACGGCGCCCCTCCGTCGTGGTCCCACCTGTTGGGAGCATGGGGAACGGGGCATGGAAGATGGTCCTCGCGTCCCGCAGCGGCCCTGCGCTCTTCTCCCATCGCGCTCCCCGTATGCTGCCCGATTCCACCCACCCCATTCTCCAGTCTCCGTTCTCCCTCCCCCGCCCCATGCCCCGCCTCTCCTCCGACCCCATCGAGATCCATGACGACTTCGCCGTCGGATTCTCGCACCGACTGCTGTTCACGCGGTCGGTGTTCGAGTCGGCGAATCCGTTGCTCGAGGACGTCCTGCGGATCGACGCGGCGGCGCCACGGCCCGGGATGGTCGCCGTGGTCGATGCGGGACTCGCCGACGCGACGCCGGGGTTGCTCGATGCGATCGCGCACCGTTTCGGCAACGACACGCTCCCCGAGCTTCGCGACGCGATCACGGTGCGCGGCGGCGAGGATGCCAAGAACGATCCGGGCGTCGTGGACCTCGTGCTCGGTGCGGTCGAGCGGCATCGGATCGATCGGCGGTCGTCGATCATGGTGGTCGGCGGCGGCGCGGTCATCGACGCGGTCGGGTACGCGGCGTCGATCGCGCACCGCGGGGTTCGGTTGCTGCGGGTCGCCTCGACGGTGCTCGGCCAGCTCGATGCCGCGATCGGAGTCAAGAACGGCGTCAACCGGTTCGGCAAGAAGAACTTCGTCGGCTGCTTCGACGTTCCGACCGCGGTCATCTGCGACGAGGCGATGCTCGCGACGCTGCCCGATCGCCACTGGCGCAGCGGTTTCAGCGAGGCGGTCAAGATCGCGTGCCTCAAGGATCCCGCGTTTCTGGACCTGATGGACCGCGACGCCGAGCGGATCCGCGACCGTGATCTCGACACGGCGCGACCGGTGATCCGCCGATGCGCCGAGCTGCATCTGCACCACATCACCCGCGGCGGCGATCCGTTCGAGAGGAACGAGGCCCGACCGCTCGACTTCGGCCACTGGGCGGCCCATCGACTGGAGTCGCTGAGCGGCTTCGACGTGGCCCACGGCGAGGCGGTCTCGATCGGCATCGCGCTCGACACGCTGTACTCCGCGCTCGACGGCCGTCTCGCGGACGCGACCGCGACCCGCATCGTGGATCTCCTGCACCGCCTCGGTCTTCCGATCCACCACGAGCTTCTGCACGACGACCGACTGCTCGACGGACTGGAGGAGTTCCGCGAGCATCTCGGGGGACGGCTCACGGTCACGCTGCTGGAGGACATCGGACGACCGGTGGAGGTCCACGAGATGGATCGATCGCGGGTCCAGGCCGCCGCCGACCGATTGCGCGTCCACGCCGACCGGTAGACTTGGGCCATGTCGAGCCCTCCAGCCTCTCCGCCGCCCCTGCCCCTTCCCCGTCGCGCGGTCGTGGACCGCTACTTCCTCGAACACCGGGCGAAGGTGATCGATGTCGCGGCCTTCCTCGACCGCGTCGATCGGGCGACGCCCGATGCCGACGATCGCGGCGAGGACTTCCGGATCCGCAGTCTCCGCGGGGCGATCGCGATCCTGCTCGACGGCGAAGGCGATCGGGCGAAGCGGGTGCTCGACCTGCTCAGCGACCCAAGCAGCGATCCGATCGACACGGCACCGATGAAGGGCGCGACCGGCGCGTGGGAGGGCTTCACCGCCGGGACCCCGGCGAACCGCGAGGGGAGCGGCGCCTGATGTACATCGACCCCCATGTCCACATGGTCAGCCGGACCACCGACGACTACCAGCGGATGGCGCTGGCCGGGTGCGTGGCGATCACCGAGCCCGCGTTCTGGGCGGGCTACGACCGCTCGAGTCCGAAGGGCTTCTTCGACTACTTCAGCGTGCTCACCGACACCGAGCCGAAGCGGGCCGCCCAGTACGGCATCGCGCACCACACCTGGCTCTGCATCAATCCCAAGGAGGCCGAGGACCCGGTCTTCGCCCGCGAGGTCATCGACCTCATCCCGAGCTTCCTCGAACGAGAGAACGTCCTCGGCATCGGCGAGATCGGCCTCAACAAGAACAGCCGCAACGAGCTGGAGATCCTCGAAGCGCATCTCCAGCTCGCCGCCGATCACGATCAGATGGTCCTCGTGCACACCCCGCACCTCGAGGACAAGCGCAAGGGCACGCGGATCATCATGGACGCGATCGCCAACTTCGGTCGCCTCGCGCCCGGCCGCGTGCTGATCGACCATGTCGAGGAGCACACCGTCCGCGAGGTGCTCGACCGAGGCTTCTGGGCGGGGATGACGCTCTACCCCGACACCAAGTGCACGCCCCAGCGGGCCGCGGACATCTTCGAGATGCACGGCACCGAACGGCTCTGGATCAACTCCGCCGGCGACTGGGGCCCGAGCGACCCGCTCGCGGTCCCGAAGTGCCGCGACGAGATGCGCCGCCGCGGTCACCTCGAGGCGACGATCCGCAAGGTGAGCTTCGACAACCCGCT
>JAUIHC010000434.1 GCA_030432455.1 Phycisphaerae bacterium
TCCGCCGATTCCGCGAGATCCGGGGCCTGCTCGGCGATCGCCTCGCGATCTTCGTCGGCATCGACGACATGGCGGTGGAGGGCGTGGACGCCGGCGCCGACGGCTGGATCGCCGGTCTGGTGAACGCACTGCCCGAGGAGTCGGTCCGACTCTGGGATCTGGCGATGCACGCCCGCGCGACCGGCGACCGCGACGATCTCGAGCGGCTCTACCAGTGGTTCCTGCCGCTGCTGCGGCTCGACGCGGTGCCGGAGTTCGTGCACCTGGTGAACCTCGTGCAGGCCGAGTTCGGGATGGGAGACGAACGGGTCCGCGGCCCCCGCCTCCCGCTCGAAGGCCCGGTCCGCGAGCATGCCCTGGCCGTCATCGCCGAAGCGAAGCGTCTGCGCGGGTAACTCGGGCTCCCGACATCTCGCATGTCACCACGGAGAACACGGAGGGCCACGGAGTGGGGAAGAGAGGTGGCCTTCTGGGAGCTCGGGCATTGCCCGCAGGTTCGATCGCGACGTGAGGACGTGTTTCTCTTGGCTCGTGACCCCGGGCTGCCGATTGGGACTCGTCCTCATCAACACTGCGACATCGGACCGTCATCCTCGTGACGAAGTCACCTCGACCGGCAAGCGTGCCCTCCATCCCACCTCCGTGGCTCTCCGTGCTCCTCCGTGAACTCCGTGGTCCGTGGTCCGTGGTCAAACAAGCCAGGAAGGCAATCTTGACGGCGCGACGCCGTCCCAGCACCTCGCCTGGGTGAATCGCTGGATGCTCGCGGGCAGGCCGACCGCGGTGAACCCGGGATGTCCGGTCGCGGGGTACGGACCGCCGTGGACCATCGAGGGGACCACCGCGACGCCGGTCGGCATCTTGTTCTCGAGCAGACGCCCGCAGCGAGGCCGCAAGACGGCGGCGAGCGCGTTCCAACCGTCGTCGTCGCCGGCCCCGGTGCAGATCGTCGCGGTGAGCTGACCGTCGAGTCGCCGGGCGATCGCCACCGCCTCGTCGAGGTCGGCGGCCGTGACGACCAGTCCCGCCGGCCCGAAGAGCTCGGTGGCGATCGCGTCGACACGGGTGAGGAAGGTGGCGGCATCGACGACGAGCAGCGTCGGCTCGAACCGGAAGCCCGGATCGGCGGGCCGACCGCCGCAGAGTCGCGTGGCCCCCGCGGTCTCGACCGTCGCGATGCCGTGTGCGAGTGACTCGACCCCGCCGCGTGAGAACAGCACGCCCGGCGCCGCGGCCTCGAGCAGCCCGCGGGCCGCGTCGATGAATGCGTCCGCCCCACTCCCGACCGCCACGCACACCCCCGGCTTCGTGCAGAACTGACCGGCTCCGAGCGTCACCGATCCGACCCACGCCTCGGCGAGCGAGGCGGGATTCGCGAGGGCCCCGGGAAGCGCGAAGACCGGGTTGAGACTGCTCATCTCGAGAGACGCCGGCGTGCCGGAGGCGTCGGCCGCGGCCTTGATCCTCAGCCCGGCGGCCCGGCTGCCGGTGAAGGCCACCGCCGCGATCCGCGGATCGGCGATCAGACGGCATCCGTCCTCCGGCGTGCAGTGCGCGACGTACTGCACCGTCGCGGGATGAAGCCCCGTCTCCGCCACCGCCGCAGCCGCGGCGTCGGCGAGCAGTCGCCCGGTCGCCGGATGAAGCGGGTGCCCCTTGGCGATGACCGGGTTGCCCGCGGCGATCGCGGCCGCGAAGTCGCCGCCCGAGACCCCGTGGAAGGCGAGCGGGAAGTTGTTGGGCCCGATCGTGAACACCGCCCCCCCGAGTGGACCTCGATCACTTCGGATGTCGGTCGCCTCGTCGATGATCGGACGACGCCACGAGGTCTCCGAGATGTCCTCGGCGGCGTTGGCGGCCTGACGAAGCTGCCCGGTCGTGCGATCGAACTCGACCTGCGCCAGACGCGGTTCCAGAGGAAGGCCGGTCTCCTCGTGCGCGGTCGCGGCGATCGAGGCGCGGTTCGCGTCGAGTCGATCGGCGTACGCCCGCAGGAATGCGGCGATCCGCACGGGATCGGTGATCGCCAGCGCCGCGGCGGCCTCGGCCGAGGCGGCGGCCATCGCGTCGAGCTCGGCCCGGGTCGCGACGGGATGTGCGGTCTCGAGGGCCTCGCCGGTCGCGGGGTTGTACGCACGAAAGGTGTCGGTCATGCGTGGGATGGTACCGGCCGCCCCCGCTGCGACCCGACACCCGGTCGAACCGCATTCCGTAGCATGTCGGCCATGACCGTCGCCCCGCCCCCACCGGAACGGCCCACCGCCGCGGAGTCGCACTCGATTCCCGAGTTGCGGTTCCTCGAGGGCCCGCAGCACCGCTCGTTCGAGTTCTTCCGACTCTGGCGAATCGCCTCGGAGTTCCTCCGCGGCTTCCGCCGACTGCACTTCGTCGGCCCGTGCGTGACGGTGTTCGGTTCGGCGCGGTTCCGCGAGGGGAATCCGTGGTACGAACTCGCCCGGGACACGAGCGGGCGGCTCTCACGGGCGGGATTCACCATCATGACCGGTGGCGGGCCGGGGATCATGGAGGCGGCGAACCGCGGCGCCCGCGAGGCGGGCGGCCCGAGCGTCGCGGCGACCATCGAACTGCCGCACGAGCAGTCGTCGAACCCGTATCTCGATCTTGAAGTGCCCTTCCACTACTTCTTCGTACGGAAGGTCATGCTCGTGAAGTACTCGTACGCCTTCGTGGTCATGCCCGGCGGCTACGGCACGCTCGATGAACTCTGGGAGATCGCGACGCTGGTCCAGACCGGCAAGGTCCACGACTTCCCGATCGTGCTGATGGGCCGCGACTACTGGCAGCCGGTGATCGACTTCGTGAAGGACCGCATGCTTCCCGAGGGGACGATCTCGCCCGAGGATCCGGACCGCCTCGTCGTCACCGACGACCCGGACGAGGTCGTCCGACTCGTCACC